>JAISNS010000328.1 GCA_031276105.1 Dysgonamonadaceae bacterium | reverse complement strand
AAAACCGCTGCAAATGTAATTCAATAAATCAAATTATGCAAATGTTTTTTCAATTAAAAACTGCGCGAGGCGCGCAAATGGAACGCAGATGACACGGATTGGGCGGATTAAGGCGGATGAGCGCTTCGCGTAACTCTTAGTTCTTAACTCTTAGTTCTTAATTTCACTTGTATATCAAAATAGTATATTAAATTTGCAACGTCTTATTAAGCATAAATGAATTTTGTATTTTCAATATTCTTCACCTGCTTTTTAGCGACAAAAAGATATATGAATATAAATTTAATGTGATTTTATGAAAAAAAGAACACTGTTTAGCCTATTAAGCGCAATGACCTTGAGCCTAATGCTTTTTTCCTGTGAAAAAGGCGACGAAGAGAATTTGAAACAAGGACGGATAGAGTATAAAACTTATCCCTATGAAGAAGACATCTGGCTGGAAATCGTTGCACAAGAATTAACCATCGACTGGGGAGATGGAACGATCGAACATTTTTCTCCACTTGGAGAACCTCAGCAATTGAATCATCACTATGATGTGTGGAGTCTTAAAACCATTCAAATTAGCGTTGACGGAATGACCTATTTCAGAAGACAATTAGTGGATGGATGGGATATTCAATCGGCGGAAAAACGGTTTGATGAACTGCGATTCATCCACTGTTCGGAATTACAGGAAATACATTGTCCTTTCATGGGATTAGTCGTTTTGGAAATTGATAAAGCCGAATCATTAACCACTTTGGATTGCACGTTCAATAAACTGGTGCAACTAAATTTGAACGGCTGCCCGTCTTTAGCCAATCTCTATTGCATGAATAACCATTTAATTAATCTGAACATAGACCAATGTACGGTTTTGAAAAATTTATGGTGCATAAACAATCAGTTAACGGCATTGGAATTAAACGCCAGTGAAACACTAACTATGTTAATGTGTGGAAATAACCGGATAAATAGTTTGAATTTAAGTAATTATAAAACATTGCAACATCTTGTTTGTAATTATAGTAATGTATTTTACGGTTCAGGAAGCGGCGTTTACTACATCCACAGCGGTAAGTATTTATATACTAATTACACAAACAGGCAACGTTCATCATTCAAAAGCAACGACGATGGAATACTACAACCCATTGATAATGAAAATAAAACTAAAAATCCTCCTTTGACGGATATTCGTCTGTCGGGTTGCAATGCCTTGATTAGCATGAGTTGTGAAAATAACCAAGTGGCAACAATCGACGTGAAAGGTTGTACTTCTTTGGAATATTTGAGTTGTAAACACAACGAATTGACGGCAAATGTATTAAATACGATTTTCGAATCATTGCCGGTAAGCCATACGAAAGAAGCGGAAATCCGGATAACAGGCAATCCGGGCAATGATAATTGCCTTGAAGAAATCGTGACCAATAAAGGGTGGAATATCAACAAATAATACAAGAGTAGTCGCTTCGACCGGAATTTTGTTTTTCAACTAATTCTTCCGGCATCGACACCAGTTCCCGGTCGAGGGTAATTCGTTTCTTCTCACCGCGGGAGCCGGTTACGTAGTAGTTTGACGCATTGCTGTCGGACATCTTGCGGATAAAGGCTTCGCGGATGCGGGAGAGTTTTTCGTTCACCGAACTGTCGGACGGATCGCACAGCCGCGCTATGCTTTCGGACATGAATATTAAGTCTGTCCGGTTGGAAATTGTTTTGTAAATCTGCAGCAGTTCCTGTTTGTAATCGGACAGTTGTTTCAGGACAATGCCTTCCGGATGCCGCAAAAATAGAATGAACAACGCTTTCGGCAGCGTGGACATGCCAATTTCCAAACTCCCGTAGTCGGGGAGGAAAATACGGTAATCGGAGTCAATGACGACCCTGCTGATTTTTACCGCATCCTCTTTTGTCAGCGCCGCAAACACGTCATGTATCACCTCTTCGTAAATGCCCAGATTTTTGGCTTCCCTGATAATATTTAAAATATTTTCAATAATGGCGCGCTTCGGCAGGCCGGCGTCTGCCTTTTTGCGCCGCACAAGGTAAGCTTGTTTTTGTTCGTAAATCCGCGGTTGAGCTTGTTTTTCTTCGTCAGCAGCGATCAAGTCAGCGGCCGGTTCTTTCGCCATTGCACAGGGATAGACCGCGTGGTCTTCCAACTTGCCTTCGGCAGAAAGCTCGAACAACGTGTTGCGCTTCGGTGTAATCTTGTCGGCGACAATGGACGCATCTTCTACCGTGTCGAGGTAATCCGTTATTTCTTCCCAATACTTATGCGTATTTGACAAGTCGAGTTGCCGGTATTCAAAAATAAAATGTTCTTCGTCTTCTTCCGAAACAAGCCGCAGGAAACCGGGACTAATGGGCTTGTCGTAGCCCAAAGCCGGCAAGAGTTTGCGGCTTTTGGACGCCGTGGTGATTTTTAATGACGAGGGCAAACACTGTGCGATGTAGCGGTCGGAAAATAAGCCGAATTGGTTGTTGATAAACGGATAGCAATAATTCAGCAGGGGCTCGATGTCGCAAATATAATCTTTTTGGGAGAGCGCCTCGCCGATTGCCGGGAAATAAATAAAATCAAGGCCTTTTGACTTGAATGTCC
>JAISNS010000254.1 GCA_031276105.1 Dysgonamonadaceae bacterium | reverse complement strand
TATTTCAGGAAAATACAATACCTGTCTATCTCCAAATAAGAGATTCGGCAGGTATTTTTTTGCATCCGTTTATCTACCCTGTCATCCCGTGCGCCGTTGTCATCCCATACACCGTTCTCATCCCATACACCGTTGTCATCCCGCGCTTGACGCGGGATCCCCTGAACAACGCAGAACATTTAATCAGGGGATTGCGGGTCAAGCCCGCAATGACAAGGTTGGGAAAAGGGGCGCAAAGCGAGAAAAGCGAGAAACAAACGGCGTCAGCCCTCCCCCTCCCTATGTGGGGAGGGGGCCGGAGGGAGAGGTGAAAACGAATTAAGTATTAACAATTTATAAATTAAACAACAATTACAATGAGAAAAAAGATTTTAGTATTATCAGCATTTGCGCTTGTTTTGAGCGCTAACTTGCATGCACAAGTAACGTTTGGCGGCCTCACGCCGCCTGTTCCCGGCGCTATTTTGGATTTGAACAGCACAAACAAGGGAGGATTAATCCTCTCGAATGTAGCGCTTACCGATTTGTCGGCGATTCCCTCTTCTTTTCCTAAGGTGAGCGACCAGGACGCCGCCCTGAAAAACGGGATGAAAGGCGCTTTGATTTACAACACAAACGAAAACACCTGTATCGGCATTCACGCTTGGGACGGAAACCACTGGGCGCGGATAGCTTCCTCCCTGAAAAGTACGGGAAATCCCCTGTCGATTACTTCCAACTGGGCGAATGCGGTCGGAGGCGACGACATTGAGTTTACCGTTGATACCGAAGCAAAAACCTATACTTGGTATATCAACGAAAACGGAGCAGGCTACGAATACCTTGCCGCGACAACAGAGCCGAAACTGCGAACTGCCATTCCTGCCGGCACAATCAACGTGAAAGTGATTGCGGACAATTGCCACGTACTGGAAGAAAGCAACGAAGTAACCCTCAAACCGGAAAGCCTTTCGCCCAATTTCGGAAGTACCGACGGAGGCAATTATATCTATATTTACGGCGACTTCCCGTATGCCGGTACGGGCGATTATATACAGGACAACCTCGTTGTCCACTACGACGCGATAAACAATCAGGCGCTCGGCGATAAAAGTCACAGTTATACAGCAACGGACTGGAAAGACTTGAAAAATGCCGACGATTTACCGCTATTTGGCGCTCCCGCTTCGGGCGACGGATGGAAAGCCAATGCTTTTAAGTTTTCGACCGACACATACTTTGGAGATATTGCCGTACCGGCTTCTTGGCCGCAAGGGAATGCCGATAGAACTGTCGAAATTACTTTTAGAACACCCGCTGCCGGCTGGAATAAAGATGAAAATCATACTTTGCTTATGTATGGCACTACAGGACAGGTGAGTAAAGAATTTTCAGTAACGTATAGATTTAATGGAGTATCGATAGCCGGTAGATCATTCTATTTCATCGGTGGGAATAAGAATAACTATTTTGTCACTGCCGATTTAATACCGGCGCTTTATGAAGATTTTAAATTAAATACCGTCACATCTACGTATTCAACCAATATTTCCGACTCAAAGACACGAGGCATATTAAACGGCACATATATTCCGCCGCTATCTCCGGGTACTGCTCCGCTTAATACCGGGTCATCATTTATAAAAATCGGTAATAATCGAGAGAATACATATGCGTGTTTGGGCTTTGAGATTTCATCCATCCGCCTCTACGACTGCGTTCTTACAGATGAGGAAATTCAGCACAATGCCGCTTTGGATCAAATCCGTTATCTTGCTCCGCCAACCGTAACCATCGACGGCGTTTCCTGTACCGAGGTAGTCGTTCTTTCGGAGCATTTCCTGATGTGCAAAGTTCCTTCCACTTCGCCAACCAACACAGGAAATAAGGACGTCGAAATAACAGTCGGCAACAATCCTGCTTTAACGTTAAACGGCGCTTACAAATATGTGCATGCAACAAACGATTTTTACGTCAACAATATCAGTCGGATTATCGGCTCAGTAGGAGATCCTTTAACCCTTACAGGCAACAAATTCGAGAATATACACGAAGTGAAAGTCGGTAATATAGTTTGTTCGCCGACGAGTATAAACTACAGTGGCGCTGCCGGCACGGATACCTATACTTTTACCCTTCCGGATCTTACAGGCGAAGTGGATATCACCATAACTATGAACGACGTCGACGCTACAACCTACCGGTTTGCCAAAATATTTGAATATAAAAACTAAAAGATAAAAACTGAAAACTGAAAGTGGCGCGAAGCGCGGTAAATAACCGCCGCTTCGCGCCACTATTCGTTCGGATCGCATTATCATAAAAGGCAGTCATTAAGAGATTTTCAAGCCCGATACACATTATTTTCGTGTCATATTTTTCAATTGCTAAGATTTTTGTTTTATTTTTTATACCTTTGCTAAAATTTGTTGAAATAAAGATATGGCACTAAAGCAGAACATTATCATTAAAGGAGCGAGAGTAAACAACTTAAAAAACATTGATGTAGAAATCCCGCGCGATAAATTTGTTGTAATCACAGGTTTATCCGGTTCAGGGAAATCTTCTTTAGCATTTGACACGTTATATGCGGAAGGACAACGGCGATATGTGGAGAGCCTGTCTTCCTATGCGCGGCAATTTTTGGGGCGGATGAGCAAACCCGAAACCGATTACATCAAAGGTATTCCTCCGGCAATTGCGATTGAACAGAAGGTAAATACTCGCAATCCCCGATCGACCGTAGGAACGTCCACTGAAGTTTATGATTATATAAGGATGTTGTTTGCCCGAATTGGAAAAACCGTATCGCCCGTTTCCGGCGAAGAAGTCCACAAGCATCAAATAAGCGACGTTGTAGATGCGATGTTGAAATACCCCGAAGGAACGCGATTTTCGCTGTTGACCCGGATTTTAGCGAGTTCACCGGAGAAAATCAGCGAACAGTTAGAAATCCGCATCAAAGAGGGTTTTTCCCGTATAGAAATCAACAATAAAATATACCGGATTGATGAAGTCATCCGGGAAAAAGATTTATTGAACTCCGGCGAAATATTCCTTTTAATCGACCGTTTAACTGTTTCCAACGACCGTGCGGTTATTGCTGTGCTGTCCGATTCCATCGAAACAGCGTTCTTTGAAGGAAACGGTTGTTGCATCCTCCGGTTTTATACGGAAAACGGGATTATTTCCAAAGAATTTTCACGCCGTTTTGAGTCCGACGGCATCTTGTTTGAAGAGCCTTCGGATTTAATGTTCAATTTCAACAGTCCGGCCGGAGCCTGTCCCCAATGCGAAGGTTTCGGAAAAATCATCGGCATTTCCGAAGAATTAGTCATTCCCGATCCGTCATTATCGGTCTATGAAGACGCGGTAGCTTGTTGGAAAGGCGAAAAAATGAGCGACTGGAAACAGGAATTTATCCGGTATGCACACAAATACAATTTCCCTGTTCACCGGCCTTATTTCGAACTTAGCGACGCCGAAAAAGAGCTTTTATGGAATGGGAAAGACAAATTGCCCGGCATCAACCGTTTTTTTCAATTCGTAGAAGAAAACCTGTATAAAATCCAATACCGGGTGATGTCGGCGCGTTACCGGGGCAAGACGATTTGTCCGGTCTGCAAAGGAGGCCGCCTCAAACCGCAAGCTTTATATGTGAAAATTGCCGGTAAAAACATCGCCGATTTGGTCGTTTTACCCATCAGCCGGTTGAAATTGTTTTTCAAAGAATTGCAATTAAGCGAACACGACGCCCGGATAGCTAAACGATTGTTGACTGAAATCAACACCCGGCTGCAATTCCTATACGATGTCGGGTTAGGTTATTTAACATTAGATCGCTTATCATCAAGCCTTTCCGGTGGAGAAAGCCAGCGAATTAATTTGGCGACTTCTTTGGGAAGCAGTCTGGTCGGTTCGCTCTACATTTTAGACGAGCCGAGTATTGGTTTACATTCAAAAGATACGGAATTATTAATCAAAGTGTTAAAGCAATTGCAGTCGTTAGGAAATACCGTAGTTGTCGTAGAACATGATGAAGAAATAATACGCGCCGCCGATTACATTATCGACATCGGCCCCGACGCCGGACAATGGGGCGGGCAAGTGGTTTATCAAGGATCAATCAATCAATTAAATCAATTGAGCGACAGCCATACGGTAAAGTATTTGACCGGTCGGGAAGAAATTAAGATTCCCCGCCGCCGGAAATGGAACAATTACATTGAAGTAATTGGCGCACGGGAAAACAACCTCAAAAATATCGACGTAAAATTTCCCCTAAACGTGATGACGGTTGTAAGCGGAGTCAGCGGTTCGGGAAAATCATCGCTGGTTTGCGACGTTTTTTATCAAGCGCTGAAACGGTACTACGACAATATCAAAGAATTACCCATCCAAGCCAACAGTATTTCCGGCGACCTGCATCTAATCGAAACGATCGAATTCGTCGATCAAAACCCAATCGGACGATCTTCCCGTTCCAATCCGGTTACCTATATCAGGGCATACGATGACATCCGGAAACTTTTTTCCGAACAGGCATTAGCCAAACAAATGCATTTTTCGCCGCTGCATTTTTCGTTCAATGTCGACGGCGGGCGTTGCGAAGAGTGTAAAGGCGAAGGAGTTATTACGGTAGAAATGCAATTTATGGCCGACGTAATATTGGAATGTGAATCATGTCATGGGAAACGCTTCCGCCGGGACGTTCTGGATGTGGAATACCGGGGTAAAAATATTTACAACATATTGGAAATGACAATTGATGAAGCAATCGTTTTTTTCAAAAAGAAAGAAAAGGAGAGTTTGTCGGAAAAGAAAATTGTCCGCCGGCTGCAAGCGTTGCAAGATGTGGGATTAGGTTACGTGAAATTAGGTCAAAGTTCACTTACTCTTTCCGGCGGAGAAAACCAACGGCTGAAGTTGGCTTATCACCTGAGCGAAGAAAAAGCCCGCCCCACCCTCTTCATTTTTGACGAACCGACTACGGGACTTCATTTTCACGACATTAAGACGCTCTTAAAAGCTTTTGACGCCCTCATCGCCCGCGGACATACCATTATTATTATCGAACATAATATGGAGGTCATCAAAGTTGCCGACTATGTTATTGATTTAGGCCCCGAAGGCGGAGAAAAAGGCGGATACTTAGTTGCGGCGGGAACTCCGGAAGAAATTGCGAAGAATGAACATTCCTGTACCGGAAAATTTCTAAAAGAAAAATTGAAAGATTTATAGGTTCTATTGATATGTATGCCCTAACGGGCAATAATTTACGTATCAAACCTTTGCCCAACAGGGCATACATATCAATAGAAAAAAGGAGAAAAAGAGGAAAGAGAAAAGAAGAAAGTTATTTATCCTTTCTCTTTTTCTCTTTTCTCCTCTTTTTTTGTAAAAAAACGACTAACTTCCGGTTATTTGAAATAATCCTTTACAGCTTCGTTCGGAATCATTTCTTCTTTAAAGGTATAAGCCCCTGTTTGGGGTGATTTAATCATCTTAATTACTTTTGAATAAGAACGTCCTTCGGACTTTTCGCGGTATCCCGCAACGGTCTTTTTTGCCATGGCTTATCAATTTTACTTTATTTCTTTATGAACGGTAACTCTTTTGAGTATCGGATTGTATTTTTTTAATTCCAATCTGCCGGTAATATTTTTTCTGTTTTTAGTGGTAATATAACGAGAAGTTCCCGGCATACCGCTTTCTTTATGTTCCGTACATTCGAGAATGACTTGCACTCTGTTTCCTTTTGCTTTTTTTGCCATTGTAACCTCCTGTTTTTTATATGCTTAAATAACCTTTTCCAGCCGCCCGTTTGATGGCTGCATTCAACCCGATTTTATTAATTGTGCGCAACCCGTTTGCTGAAACTTTCAGGCTAATCCACGCATCTTCTTCCACCCAGTAGAATTTTTTTGTAAACAGGTTGACATCAAATTTTCTTTTTGTTCTATGGTTTGAATGCGAAACATTGTTGCCCACCATTGCTTTTTTCCCGGTAATTTGACAGATTTTCGACATTTTTTTATGTATTTATTATTATTTATTTCAATCGTTTATTTATGTTTTCCGCTGTGGATTCCACAATGAGGGTGCAAAGATATACATTAATTTTTATATATACAACAAAATTATTTTTATTCTTCAAAAATCGAACTCAAAATCAAAATCCGGATCGGCGATATCGGTAGAAAAAGTATCCAGATTGCGGCGATCTTTCTTGGTTGGCCGTCCGGTACCGCGGGCGCGATCGACAAATCCGCTGATTTTTTGAAGTTCAAGGATTTCGTACTGTTCGGGAGGCGTAACGTTTTCCAGATACTGAGGAACTAATTTGGCTCCTACGCGGTTGGCTGTCAGGTCGATCACCTTAAATGAATACGTAACCGGCGGTTTGCGTATCCGGATAATATCTCCGGCTTTAATTGTCCGCGAAGGTTTGGCCGGAACGTCGTTGACCGTCACCCGGTTTTTTTTACAGGCTTCTACGGCAATAGTCCGGGTTTTGAAAATCCGGGTCGCCCACATCCATTTATCAATTCGAACTTCCGCCATAGCGATTAAGAAGTTATTTATTGTTAAATTGATTCATCGTTATTTCCATTCCTGCCAGACAAAAGCTTTTGATGATTTCAACGGCTTTTTCGATTCTTTCCGGCAACAGATTTTCTTCTTCTTCGGTAAAAGGGCTTAACACGAAATCAATTTGTGCGCCCGGTGGAAAATTGTTCCCGATTCCGAATCGCAAACGGTTGTAATGTGTTGTAGCCAACGTTTCCTGAATGTGTTTCAGTCCGTTGTGACCGGCGTCGCTTCCCTGGGGTTTCAAACGTAATGCGCCGAAAGGGAGCGCCAAATCATCGACTACCACTAAGAGGTTTTCCCGTTCGATTTTTTCTTTCTGCATCCAGTAGCGAATGGCATTTCCGCTCAGGTTCATATAAGTAGCCGGTTTAAGCAAAACCAACAGTTTGTTTTTCAGTTTCATTTCGGCAATGGCGCCATAACGTTTGTTAACATCAAAAATAACATTGGACGCTTTAGCTAAAGCGTCCAATGCCCTGAATCCTATGTTGTGGCGGGTAGCGGCATATTCATACCCGATATTCCCTAAGCCGGCAATTAAGTATTTCATCCTTTGGCGGCGAGACCACGGGCGGCGCGCGTTAATTTAACGGCCGCTACAACAGAGTCTTTGGCATTTAATATTTCCAAATTATCAAAAACCAGTTGACCTACCTGAATTGTTTTGCCTAAGCCCAAATTTTCGATATTGACGACCAATTTTTCCGGGAAATTGGGGTACAGGCCTTTCACTTTCAGTTTTCTCATTTCCAGCGAAAGTTTACCTCCGGCTTTTACGCCTTCCGCCAAACCTTCCAATACAACCGGGATTTCGATTATAACCGGTTTTTCTTTAAAAACCTGAATAAAATCAACGTGCAATAACTCGTCGTTTACCGGATGAAATTGAGACTCTTTCAGAATAGCTGTATATTCCTCTTTATCAATGGTAAGATGAACGATGTAAACTTCAGGAGTGTAAATTAATTTACGAATCCCTTCTTTTTCTACGGTGAAGTTGACACCTTCTTTCCCTCCATATAATACACAGGGAATTAACGACTCTTTACGGTAAGCCTTTGCAGCTTTTTTACCGGTACTTTCTCTTTTAGAACCTTCTAATTGAAATGTTTTCATTTTTTAATTGTTTGTGTTACTCAAAATTAAGATAATGCTTCCTAATCTCCCATCACACGGAATTTTTTAAAAGCGGTGCAAAGGTAGTATTTTTTTTACAGATATAATCAAAACCGGATGTAATTTTTTTCTTTAATTACACCGGGACATCGTCAAACCGGATGTTCGGGTCGATCGAATCCTGCGTCTTTTCGGTTTCCTCTTTTTCTTTATGAGGAACAAAATCGACGGTGTTGTTGTTTTTTATGTACTGCATTGCCTGATTCAAAGCATCGGTGAATTTCTCAAATTCTTCTTTGTATAAAAAAATCTTATGTTTCTCGAAATAGACATTTTGTGCGTCATTTTCGTCCAAGATTTTTTTACTTTCGGTAATGATAAGAAATAATTCGCCTTTGCGGTTCTGTTTTACATCCACATAATAAATCCGTTTCCCTGCCGTAATTGTCTTTGAAAAAATATAGTCAACTTCGTGACTCTTATTTTTGCTTTTTTCCTCTCTTTCCATAATATATAAAATAATAAAATATTTAAAAAAGATAATTTTGCTACTCATTGTAAAAAATATGGCAAATATG
>JAISNS010000156.1 GCA_031276105.1 Dysgonamonadaceae bacterium | reverse complement strand
GTCACTTGTCACTCGTCACTAAAAAAAATATGGCAAAAAAGAAATTCAAAGAACTGAAGCCTCAGCGACGTTTGAAAAAAAAGGAAATCATGCAACGGGTGGTTAATATCTTTAATACTTACCCAAAAGAATTGATGAATTACAAGCAGGTAAGCGCCGAAATAGGAGTTACCACCCAAGTAGGAAAATTATTGGTTGTCGAAATATTGGATACCCTGTTCATGGAAGGCTTTTTAGTCGAAATCGAAACCGGCAAATACCGGCTCAACGGCTTGGGAAGTACCGCCGAAGGACGCTTTGAAAGACGCTCCAACGGCAAAAACTCGTTTATTTCCGACGATGGCGGAAGCCCGGTGTTCGTGGCCGAACGCAATTCCATGCATGCAATGAACGGCGACCGGGTGAGGGTACAGGTTTTAGCTAAACGGAAAGGCCGTGAACCCGAAGCTGTGGTAATCGAAGTGCTTCAACGCGCTCAAAATACATTTATCGGCGTATTGGAAATCAACCGAACGTATGCTTACCTGATTGTTGACAGTAAAATTCTGGCCAATGATATTTTCATTCCCCGCGACAAACTGAAAAACGGTCAATCGGGACAGAAAGCAGTGGTTCGTATCATGGAATGGCCGGAAAGAGCTAAGAATCCGATCGGAGAAGTGATTGACATTTTGGGAAATGCCGGAAACAACGACACGGAAATGCACGCTATACTGGCCGATTTCGGCTTGCCGTATAAATATCCTGAAACCATCGAAAAATTAGCAAAGAGAATTTCCGCCGAAATAACGCAAAAGGAGATCGCAACTCGTGAGGATTTCAGGGAAACCCTCACTTTCACTATCGACCCGAAGGATGCGAAAGATTTTGACGACGCTTTGTCGATCAAACAGACAGGAAACGGCTTGTGGGAAGTCGGCGTTCATATAGCCGACGTTACCCACTATGTGAAACCGGATACCCTCATCGACCGGGAGGCGGAGCAACGAGCGACTTCTATTTATCTGGTCGATCGTACCATCCCGATGTTGCCCGAACGCTTGAGCAACGAATTATGTTCGCTGCGTCCCCATGAAGACAAACTCTGCTTTTCGGTTATTTTCGAGATAGACAATGCCGCCGAAGTGAAAAATTACCGTATCAAACGGACGATTATCAATTCCAATCACCGTTTTTCCTACGAAGAAGCGCAGGCGGTTATCGAAAACAGAGAATCGCCCGTTCCCGCCGAATTGAAAAGCAGCATCCTGATTTTGGACAAACTGGCAAAACAGCTTCGTAAAAAGCGGTTTACCGGTGGCGCTATTAAGTTCGAACGGGCGGAAGTCAAATTCGATATTGCCCCCAACGGCAAACCATTGCGCGTTTTTTTCAAAGAAGCCGAAGATTCCAACCAATTGATCGAAGAATTTATGTTATTGGCCAACAAAACCGTAGCGGAAACTATCGGCAAAGTTCCGAAAGGCAGTAAAGCCAAAACATTTGTTTACCGCGTACACGATTTGCCCAATCCCGAAAAAATGGAAACATTCGTCGAATTTATCCGGCGTTTCGGTTATAAACTGAAAGACAAAGGTTTGGACAGCGATCGGTCTAAAAGCATCAACTCCCTGCTGGATCAGGTACAAGGCAAAAAAGAACAAAACCTGATCGAAACGGTTGCTATCCGGACGATGGCGAAAGCCGTTTACACGACGGCCAATATCGGGCATTACGGCTTGGCGTTCAAGTACTATACCCACTTTACGTCGCCTATCCGGCGTTATCCCGACATGATGGTTCATCGTTTGTTGGAACGCTATTTGAATGGCGGGCGTTCGGTTCCCGAAGCGAAAACAGAAGACATCTGCAAGCGCTGTTCGGATATGGAACAATTAGCCGCCAGCGCCGAACGAGCTTCTATCAAATACAAGCAAGTAGAGTTTATGTCGGATAAAATAGGGATGATTTTCGACGGCGTCATTTCGGGCGTTACCGAATGGGGACTGTATATCGAATTGAACGAAAACCTGTGCGAAGGGATGGTTCCGATGCGCGAGTTGCGAGACGATTTCTACGAATACGACGAAAAAACATACAGTCTAATCGGAAAAAGAAACCGGCAACAATACCGTTTGGGCGATCCGGTGAAGATTAAGGTCACGCGGACGAATTTGGAAAGGAAACAACTGGATTTTACGCTGATAGAATGAGATAAGCGCCCCCGCGCAACGTTCAAATCCGGGAAGATCGATAAAAGGTTGTATCGATTGCCCGGATTTTTTCGCCTTGCGGTATCTGATATACGTTTATTCTTTTAAGCGCTTATTCTTTTTCGAAGTGATAGCGGACAAACAATTCGATTGCCTGATATTCAGCCATTCCCAATTTATCGTATTTGACGGCCGTAGCGATATTGCGTTCTTCGGCGCGTTGCCAAAATTCGCGGGGGTCGGTTCCGGGGAAGAGCGGCCGGTCTTTCTGCGATTGGTGTTTGAAAATAGCCATCCGCTTGATGCGGCTTTCTTCGGGACTTAGGGGAACGGCCATATCCACTTCGGCGATATCCCATTCCTGCCATGCGCCACGATACAACCACAAACGGCAATCTTTCAACCATTCTTCGTGTTTCAATTGTTTCAAAGCCTCCAAAATGGCAATGAAACATACGCGGTGAGTTCCGTGCGGGTCCGACAAGTCGCCGGCAGCGAAAATCTGATGCGGTTTTACTTCCCGGAGCAAATCGACAATGATTTTAATATCTTCCTGACCAACCGGTTTTTTCTTTACCGTTCCCGTTTCGTAAAAAGGCAGGTTCATGAAATGAATCCGGTCTTCGGGTATTCCCAAATAACGGCAAGCCGAACGCGCTTCTCCTTGACGAATAGCCGTTTTGGATGCTGCAATGACGTCTAAATCAATTTGTCCCGGACGTTTCGACTTGAAAAAATTCAGCGTATCCAGATAAGCCGTTTGCGCCTTTTTTTGGTCCAGCCCGTAAAGCGAAGCAATGTCGCGGACAAAATCGAGGAAACGGGTTACTTCATCGTCAAATACGGCAATATTTCCCGATACCTGATAGGCTACATGTACTTCGTGTCCGTGTTCGGATAAACGAGCCAGTGTGCCGCCCATCGAAATCACATCGTCGTCGGGATGAGGACTGAATACGATCACCCGTTTCGGGTACGGCATAGCCCTTTCGGGGCGCGTGCTGTCGTCGGCATTGGGTTTTCCTCCCGGCCAGCCGGTGATGGTATGCTGTAAATCGTTAAAAACTTTGATATTAATTTTATTGGCGGAACCGATCTCCGAAATCAATTCGCCCAAACCGCTGTCGTTGTAATCGCGTTCGGTTAATTTCAGAATCGGTTTATCCAGTTTTTCGCATAGCCAGAAGACGGCCTTGCGGATTAATTTATTACTCCAATGAACCGTACCGGTTAGCCATGGCGTTTTTATCCGGGTTAAATCGGCGGCGGAAGCCGTATCGAAAATAAAAGAAGCATTGGGGTGATTTTGTAGGGCGGAAGCCGGAAGCATCTCCGTTACAGGGCCTTCTATCATTTTCTGAACGGTGCGCGATTTGCCTTCGCCCCATGCCATTATGATAATCCGTTTGGCCTCCAGAATCGTTCCGATACCCATCGTGATACAATGATCGGGCACATTTTCTTCGCCGAAGAAATTACTGGCAGCCCCCATGCGGGTAGAATAATCCAGCGTAATCAGCCGGGTACGCGAATTAAACATCGAACCCGGTTCATTCGCTCCGATTTGTCCCCGTCCGTCCAACCCCAACAGTTGCAAGTCTATGCCGCCGACATCCTTGATTTTTTGCTCATAATCAACACAAAAAGCGGAAATATCCGATTTCTGTAAATCGCCGGGAATCAGGTGGATATTTTCGGGCAGGATATCCACTTCGTTGAACAAGTATTCGTGCAAATAACGGTAACGGCTTTGCAACTCGTCTTTTGCAATAGGATAATACTCATCAATGTTGAATACAATTACGTTTTTGAAACTGAGATGTTCTTTCCTGTGCAATTGAACTAAATTCTCATAAATCCCGACAGCGGTTGCGCCGCCAACTAAGCCTAAAACACAATTTTTTCCTTCCGAAGCTTTCGTTTTTATCAATGCCGCCACTTGTTTAGCCACTAATTCCGAAGCAATTTCCGCATCGGAAAAAATAGAAACCGGCACTTTTTCATAACGTTTCTCAAAATTTTTCATTTTATTTTTATTTGTTTTTTATAAGTTTTTGGGTTTGCAAATTTACATGAAATTTTTGAATTATACGCAGAAGAATAAAAATGGCTAAATCTTTTTTGAGGCGCCGGAGAAAAATATAATCCCCCCGCTCGCTTCGTTGGCGGAGGGGGGAGTTATTATTAATTTCTATAATTGGTAAGAAACAAAGTTCCGCAAACTACCGAACGCACCGCAGCGAGAACCCGCTATGGCGATGGTTGTAGGCCTCCGCCCGGAAGAGTGCGCTGACAACATCCGCGCTGTTGGCGCCCTTCATGCCTTCCGGCGTGGACGACCAATAGAAGGTGTGCGAACCCACATAGTACGTATCGCTACCGTCGGCGAAGCCGCTAAGCAGCCAACCGTCGATAGCCTCGGAAACTTTATCGGCAGGTCTGCCATATATCTCGTAGGTATAATCATCGGTAGTAGTAATACCGGAATAGTCCTGAAAATCTTTCAGTGACGGAACTCGCCACGGACTGGGACACAAAACATCAGCATACCAAGCAACCATACACCACGTAAACCAAGAACCATATTGAACTGTGCTAGTAGAATGATCACGATAATCAATTGCAGAATCACTGGTAGAAACACTTGTTTTAGATCCCTTTCCAACTATTTTTACAGAAGTAGATAATGTTATACCACGACGAGTATATAAAGGAGAATTATTGTTTACGAATTGCACATTGGCGGAAGTAATAAGAGGAGTAGCAGGAGGATTATCGCAACCGGAGATAACAACAGTTCCGGTAACAGCCAAACGAGTAGCAGATACGCAACCGGTAGCAGTATTACGAGATTCGGCATAATATGTTTTGCTTGCAGTTAAATTTTCAGAAAAGGAATTTACTCCGGTATGTGTTTGATTCCCTCCGGTAAGAGCATCGTACCAGTCAATCACATGGCCGTCCGGAACTGTTGCGCTAAACGTAAAGGAGGAATTGCGGGCAACGGAATTGGAACTGGGATTAATCGGCTCGGCAGGTATGGAGCCAACCGTCACAGTTTGCGTACCGGTGCGCGGAGTACTGCCGCACGAAGAACTCATCGCACGAACGGAGATCGAACCGGCAGAATAAGTTCCGGCAACCCCGCTAATCGTAATCGTAGCGCCGTCAGAAGGGCCGACCACAGTCAAACCGTTGGGCAATGTCCAATCATAACTCGTAGCGCCACTTACAGCAGTTACACCGGCAGTAAATGTAGTGCCAGCGCCGCATATCGTAGTGGATGAAAAAGTAATCGGCCCGGGGGTAGCAGGTATGGCAACAACCGTCACATCTTGCGTACTGGTGCTTGGAGCACCGTCGCCGCACGAAGGACTCACCGCCCGAACGGTAATCGAACCGGCAGGATAAGTTTTTGCATCCCCGCTAATCGTAATAGTAGCACCGTCAGAAGGACCGACCACAGTCAAACCGTTGGGCAACGTCCAATCATAACTCGTAGCGCCACTTACAGCAGTTACACCGGCGGTAAATGTAGTGCCGACGCCACATATCGTAGTGGCTGAAAAAGTAATCGGCCCGGGGGCAGCAAGTGCGGCGAGAAGTGTTAGATCTTGTGTACTGGCACGCCGAGTACCGGCGCCGCACGAAGAACTCACCGCACGAACGCTAATCGAACCGGTAGAATAAGTACTGGCAGCCCCGCTAATCGTAATCGTAGCGCTATCAGAAGGGCCGACCACAGTCAAACCTGGGGGCAATGTCCAATCATAGCTCGTAGCGCCACTTACAGGTTCTACTCCGACAGTAACCGCGCAGGACGGCCCAGAAAAAGTAATCGGTCCGGGAGCAGGAGGCGCACAGGGCTTTATCCAGTCGTCCCCGTCCCAGACATGAACGCCTATGCCGGTTGTCGCATCCGTGTTGTAAACAATCATTCCGGCAAGCTCCTGATTACTGTCTTGCTGGGTGGAAATGCCCACAAATCCAGTGGCAGGAATAAAACGCAAATCATTAAGTGGAATATTCGAAAGAAGCAATCCGCCAGTAACGCCACGATTCAAATCCAATAAAGCGCCGGCAGCAGGCGATGTCAAGGCGCCGATAGTGACCTGGGCGCGCAAGCTAACGCTAAAAAGAAACGCAATCAATAATAATACTGAAATCTTTTTTTTCATTCTAATTGTTGTTTTATATAATTTATAATTCTTAATTTATAATTCTTAATTCCCGTCTATTCCTGTCATTGCGGGCTTGACCCGCAATCCCCTGATTAAATGTTTTGCATTTTTCAGGGAATCTCGCATCAAGCGCGGGATGACAGGGGAATAATGCGTTCCATTGCACAACGGACGCAAAAAAACCTGTCGAATCTCTTTGTTTGGAGATAAGACAGGTATTGTATTTTCCTGAAACAGGGTTACTCGCGTGCGCGCGAATTGTGTGTGTGTGTGTGTGTGTGTGTGTGTGTGTGTGTGTGTGTGTGTGTGTGTGTGTGTGTGTGTGTGTGTGTGTGTGTGTGTG
>JAISNS010000105.1 GCA_031276105.1 Dysgonamonadaceae bacterium | reverse complement strand
TTTTGAAAATTACCGGGGCGCCTTTTTGTAAAAATAAACGGCAATGATTGCATACAACACATTCGGCATCCACAGAGCGATGAATGGACTTACCATACCCGATACGGCAAAAGAAGATGAGACCTGCATAAACAGGATGTAAGAGAAACTCAGCAACAATCCGATGCCGATATTCAGTCCCATGCCTCCTTTCATTTTTTTCGAACTGACGGATACGCCGATAATGGTGAGTATAAAGGCGGCAAAAGCCATGGCGAATCGCCGGTGATATTCTATCTCAAAAAGTTGTATATTGCCGATGCCCCGTTTCCGTTGCCGGTCGATGTATTTTTTCAATTGAGGAGTGGTCAACTGCTCGCAATCGTACACCGAAATCATAAAATCGGAAGGAACAATCGTAAGAGTTGTGTCGATTTGTTCCCCAATGCTTATCTTTTCTCTTAAACCTGTGAAATCACGAATCATGTAATCCTTTACCGTCCAATGATAAGCCGAATCATAAACGATGCTTTGCGCCGTCATTTGCGAAACCAAATCCTTACCGACGAATTTATCTAACGAAAAGCGGTAGCCGGTATTGACCGAACTGTCGAACCGGTCGAAGTAAGCAATAAGCCCCGGCTCTACTTCCAATTGAATATTACCGGAATACACCACCCGCTTATCCCGTACATATTTGTTTTGAAACTCAATCCGTACAACATTGCCGGGAGGAATTACATAACTGCTTAGCAAAATGGTCATTAACGCAATAAAGGCGGCCGAAACAAAATAGGGTCGCATCAATCGCCTGAAACTGATTCCACTTGAAAGCATGGCTATAATTTCCGAATTGTCGGCCAGTTTGGAGGTGAAAAAGATAACCGCAATAAAAACAAGCAACGGACTGATCAGATTGACAAAATAGGGAATAAAGTTCAGATAATAATCGAAAAGAATGGCCTCTGTAGGCGCTGATTTGGAAATAAAGTTATCAATTTTTGCATTGAAATCAATCATGATAACAATTGATATAACCAATAATATGGTAAAGAAATACGTGCCGAGAAACTTCTTGATAATATACCTGTCTATCCGATTGAATATTTTCATTATATCCTGTTTTGAATCCGTGATAACATCGACGCTTTCCATGAGGTAAAATCGCCGGCAATGATATGTTGCCGCGCGTCTTTCACCAACCGGAGGTAAAATGCAAGGTTATGAACGGACGCTATTTGTAATGCCAACAATTCGTCCGCCATAAACAAGTGGCGAAGGTATGCTTTTGAACAGGAATGATCGATCGCCGAAGCGCCGTTTTCTTCCAAAGGGCTGAAATCGTTTTCCCATTTCTTGTTTCGTATATTTATAATTCCTTCTCCGGTAAATAATTGTCCGTTCCTTCCGTTCCGTGTCGGCAAGATACAATCAAACATGTCGATGCCCCGTTCGATACATTCCAGCAAATTGGCCGGCGTTCCGACACCCATCAGGTAGCGCGGTTTATCTTTCGGAAGAATGGCATTGACCCATTCGATTATTTCGTACATTTTTTCGGCCGGTTCGCCTACCGCCAAACCGCCGATTGCATTTCCATCCGCATTTTTTGAAGCGACATTTTCGGCTGCTTTTTGCCGTAAATCAGGGTAAACACAGCCTTGTACGATAGGGAAAAGACTTTGTGTGCAGCCGTATTTATCTTCTGTTTCGTTGAATCGCCGGATGCACCGGTCGAGCCAACATTCGGTTAATGCAAGAGATTGGCGGGCATAATTGTAATCGGCGTCTCCGGGAGTACATTCATCGAAAGCCATTATAATATCTGCCCCGATGCTTCGTTGAATATCAATTACTTTTTCGGGCGTGAAAAGGTGTTTCGACCCGTCGATGTGGGAACGAAACTCGGCGCCTTCTTCCCTGAGTTTCCGGTTTTCGGCTAAGGAGAATACCTGAAATCCGCCGCTATCGGTGAGCAGTGGCCGGTTCCAGCCGTTGAAGCGGTGCAAGCCGCCGGCCTGTTCCAGTATTTCGATTCCGGGACGCAAATACAGGTGATAGGTATTTCCCAAGATGATTTCGGCTTTGATGTCCGTTTTTAATTCGGAGAAATGCACCGCTTTGACGGCGCCTTGCGTTCCGACGGGCATGAAAACCGGCGTTTCAATGGTTCCGTGGCCGGTAGTGATGAGTCCGGCACGTGCGTTCGATTGTTTATCGGTATGTTGGAGTTGAAAATTCATTGATGGGCAATGGGGAAGAATCTTATTCTTCCGGCAATTCGATTTTCAAATGCAGTTCATCTAACTGTTCTTGCGAAACTGTGGCCGGCGCATCAATCATCACATCCCGTCCCGAATTGTTTTTAGGGAAAGCGATGCAATCCCGAATCGAATCCAGTCCGGCAAAGATGGAAACGAAACGGTCTAATCCGAAGGCAATTCCGCCGTGGGGAGGCGCTCCGTATTTAAATGCGTTCATCAGAAAGCCGAATTGCGCCTGGGCTTGCGCTTCGCCGAATCCCAGGATGGAAAACATTTTCTTTTGCAGTTCGCTGTTATGAATCCGGATAGAGCCTCCGCCGACTTCCACTCCGTTGATAACCATATCGTAAGCATTGGCGCGAACCATTCCCGGCCGGGTATCCAGAAGGGGAATATCTTCCGGTTTGGGACTGGTAAACGGATGATGTTTGGCAAAGTAGCGATTCAATTCTTCATCGTATTCCAGCAAGGGAAAGTCGATCACCCAAAGGCAATTGAAACGGTCTTTGTTTCGCAATCCCAAGCGCGCGCCCAATTCCAAACGAAGTTCGCTTAATTGCTTTTGCGTTTTTTCGGTTTTACCGGAAAGGATCAGCAATAAATCGCCCGGCCGGGCTTCGGCGCGTTCCGTCCATTGCTGCAAGTCTTCTGGGGAATAAAATTTATCGACCGAAGATTTTATATTGCCGCCGGTTTCGTAGCGGACGTAAATTAATCCTCCGGCGCCGATTTGCGGACGTTTTACAAAATCCGTCAGTTCGTCTAATTGCTTGCGCGTGTAAGCCGCTCCTCCGGGAACGCATATCGCTCCCACGTATTCGGCGCTATCGAAAACGCCGAAACCTTTGCCGGCGGTTAAATCTTTTATTTCGACAAAAGTCATTCCGAAGCGGGTATCCGGTTTATCCGAGCCGTACAGTTTCATGGCTTCGGAGTATGATAAACGGGGGAAAGCCGGAAGATCAATTCCTTTGATGGTTTGGAACAGATGGCGGGTCAATCCTTCAAACAGGTTCAAAATGTCTTCCTGTTCTACAAACGACATTTCGCAGTCGATTTGCGTAAATTCCGGTTGGCGGTCGGCGCGTAAATCTTCGTCGCGGTAGCATTTCACGATTTGGAAATAGCGGTCGAATCCCGAAACCATCAGTAACTGTTTGAACAATTGCGGCGATTGCGGCAAGGCGTAAAATTCGCCGGGATTCATTCGGGAAGGGACAATAAAATCGCGGGCGCCTTCTGGGGTCGAACCGATTAAAACCGGCGTTTCTATTTCCATGAATTTCCGTTCATTCAAATAAGTGCGAGTAGCGAACGTCATTTGGTGACGCAGTTCGAGGTTGGAACGAACCGGCGTGCGGCGCAAATCCAGGTAACGGTATTTCATACGCAAATCGTCGCCTCCGTCCGTCTCGTTTTCAATCGTGAAAGGAGGTGTTTCGGAAACATTCAGAACGGTCAATTCCGATACGATTATTTCGATATCGCCGGTGGGGATATTCGGGTTTTTGTTGGAACGTTCGGCCACCGTGCCTTCGACTTGGATCACCCATTCGCGTCCTAATTTTTCCGCTTTTTCGCATAATTGAGCATTGATGTCCTGATTAAAGACCAATTGAGTAATTCCGTAACGGTCGCGCAAATCAACGAAAATCATGCCGCCGAACTTGCGGGCTTTTTGTACCCAACCGGACAAAACTACTTTTTGATTGGTATCGGAAAGGCGGAGTTCTCCACATGTATTTGTTCTGTACATACTGTCTTCTTAAAAATTTGGGTGCAAAGTTAGCATTAAATTCCCAATTACACACAAACATGAGTTAACGTTCTTCTCGAAAGAGAAAAACCAATCTTGCAGGGGAAAATCGCATTCATTAGGCGTTACAATGGATTTATCGCGTCCTTTGATAGAATTTATTAGGGAAAAAAACCGGTGTTTATCCATACAATATTTTAAATTGCGCTATACACTTTTTCATCTTTTTATCCTGCGCGCTTGGAAATTAAAAATTTTCATGTAATTTTGCACCGCGGCATAGTTTTTACGACTTGGAAAATCGCTGCTAAATTAATCATTTTTAGTGATTTACCGGTAGAAAACATGCTGTTT
>JAISNS010000071.1 GCA_031276105.1 Dysgonamonadaceae bacterium | reverse complement strand
TCACCCAATTTCGATCATCCGAAGATTCTTTTTAATTTCTTCTTCTTTCAATTTCGGGATAGAGACGTTCAAGACTCCGTTTTCCATTTTTGCGGCAATCTTTTCGCGATCAACATTTTTAGGCAGGATCATTCGTTGTTCGAATTTGGTGTACGAAAATTCGCGTCTGAGATAGTGCGAATCTCTTTTCTCTTCCGCATTTTCCTGTTTCTTTTCCATAGCCACGACTAAATTGTTGTCGTCGTCGATGCGCACGCAAAAATCTTCTTTCGTCATACCGGGAGCGGCTACTTCAATTTTATATTCATTTTCCGATTCGAGAATGTTAATAGCCGGAGCCGTTGCATTGGTTCTTAACATCCAATCGGTGTTGAATAAATCGTTAAACACATCCGGTACCCAATTTTGATTTCTTCTGATTAAGTTCATAATTAAATCCTCCTTTATTAATAGTTATACAATCAAATTTTCAATAGAAAATAGGCAAAGAAAATGCCAAAAGAAAGAACGAGACAAAATGGCGTAAAACATGCTTACTGAAGCTGATTTTTCGCCAAGTGTGCGACAAATTGTCGTATTTGTGGCATGAATTTTGAATTCGGATAATACCTGTATTCACAATTTTTATCAATAAGCCTGTAATAAAAATTGTGAAAACTGTCGTATTTTGAAAAAAACTGCTTTAATTTGCAACAATTTTAATTCTATCTTTATTATAAATTGAAATCTGATATCATCATAATTTCACTGTTCTCTTTTTTCGTATCTTGTACTTCCCCTGATTCGAAAGGCATTTTTACATATACAGTCGTTCGCGGCAATTTTGAACATTCGCTTTTTATCGACGGCTATGTAGAGCCTGTCCGTTCAACAACAGCCATTTGTCCGCCCCAGGTGGAAGGGGTTGTCGGTTTTCTGGTGGAAGAAGGCGTCTATGTGAAAGAGGGCGAAGTGATTTGTAGCGTAGAAGTTCCCGAACTTCAAACGACTTACGACGAACTGCTGATTTCTTTGGAAAACGCTCAAGTAGAACTGACAAAGACTCAGGCCGATCTGGATATGCAATATGCTTTATTGGAAGCTCAGGTAAAAACCAATGCAGCCGAAACGCAGATTGCCCGCTTGGATTCCCTGCAATTGGAATACGCAACTCCTAATCAGGTGAAAATCAAAGAACTGGAATTAGCCATGGTAACGATCCAAAAAGAACGGTTTGAAAAAAAATTACAGGCGCTCAACTTTATCCGGCAATCGGAAATGCGGAAAAGAGAATTGCAAATCCGGCAATTCGCCAATCGCCTCCAAACAGCGAAAGAACAATTGGACGCCCTGACCGTCAAAGCGCCCAAAGACGGCTTGGCGATGCGGGCTATTTATCCGTTTACCGGAAAAAAACTGCAAGTCGGCGATCCGGTGTGGGGAAGGATGCCCTTAGTCAATTTACCTGAATTTTCCGGCATGAAAGTCAAAATACAAGCCCCGGAAACAGATTATAAATACATCAGCCTGAACGATTCGGTCGTTTTCTCTTTCGACGCCATGCCGGATAACAAAGCTTGGGGAAAGATACAAATGAAATCGCCCGTGGGACAATCGTATAAAGAAAATTCAAAAGTGAAATTCTTTGAAATCGAAGCTTCGATCGACAGCGCTTCCGTAATGCCCGAACCGGGTTTTACCGCCTCTTGCCGAATCATCCTGAAACAGGTAAAAGATACGTTAACGGTACCTCAAATAGCCGTATTTGAAGAAGATTCGATAAAAGTAGTTTATGTAAAGCAGGGCAACGGCTTCAGTGCGCGCCGGATAACAACCGGAATTTCATCGCCGAAAGAAATAATCATCACTGACGGATTACAGGGCAACGAGGTAATCGCCCTGACTAAACCGCCGTCCGCTCTTTTAAAAATTAACTGATTACAACTGAATATGAAACAACTGAAAAAAATCGTTTGTTACGGATCGTTCCTCCTCCTTTTGATTGCATGTAGCCGGAAAGAAGTTTCACAAATACCGCTTGCCTCCGTTGTACGCGGCGTTTTTTATATCGACCTCTATGAAGAAGGCGAAATAGAAGCAACTCATTCGATCAATATTTCATCGCCAACCATTTCGTGGCGCTATGGAAACCTGAAAATTACCCAATTAGTAAAAGACGGGCAGGAAGTGAAAACCGGCGATACCTTAATCGTTTTCGACCCTTCGGAAGTGCAAAAAGGAATTGTCGAAGCCGAAGGCCGGCTGGAAATCAGTCATGCGGAACTCGAACGAATCTCCGCCCAGCATCAATCCGACTTGGAAGAGTTGAATGCCGATTACGAAGTTGCCCGCCTGTCGCAGGAAATTGCAGATATCCGCTTCGAATCGGCTGTTTACGAATCGGAAGTAAAGAAAAAAGAAATCCAACTCAACTTAGATAAAGCCAAAATCGCTCTGGAGAAAGCGAAAGAGCAAATCGAAAACCGCATTAAAATACAAAAAGAAGAAATTAAACAGAAAAAACTGGCTATCGAACAAGACCGGGCGCGCTTGAACGAAGCCTACGAAACCTTGCAAAAAATGTTTGTGATAACCCCGTCGCCGGGAATCGCCGTTATCGCTCGCAGTTGGAGCAGCGGCAACAAATTTCAGGTGGGCGACCAGTGCTGGTCGGGTTTTCCGATTATCCAACTGCCCGATTTATCTTCCTTGAAGGCCACCGTAAAAATCAATGAAGTCGATATTGCCAAAATCGACAAAGGCCTGAAAGTGGAAATCAAACCGGACGCCTTTTCCGACAGTATTTTTTCCGGGTCGGTAATCGCGGTGGCAAATCTGGCTGTAAATAAAGACGAAAGTTCCAAATTGAAAGTCTTTCCCGTCGAAATATTGCTCGACGGTACGAATCCAAACCTGCTTCCCGGATTGACGGTGAGTTGCCGGATTATTATGAACCGAATCGACGGGGCGCTGTATGTCCCCTTGGAAGCCGTTCATCAGGAAGGAGATAAATATTTTGTTTACAAAAAAACATCCGGCGGATTTAATAAAACCGAAATAGAACGGGGCGAATCCAATTCCGATTTCATGATTATCACCGCCGGACTGGATGAAAAAGATCAGGTAGCGTTGATCGACCCTTTCGCACAGGAAAAAGAAAACGAATCCGCCTCCAAAAAAGTAGCGCAATGAAACAATTTTCAGTTACTTGTCATCTGTATCTTGCCGCCTGCCTCCTGTGGCTCGCCGCCTGTGGCGACAAACCGGAAGCGGAAGAAAGCAAAACCGGCAAAGAAAAAAACATCGTAGAAACCGGCGAACTGGCTGCGGTCAATAATCGTGCATTCGTACTGTCACGTTACGGGCGGTATTGGTATGAAATGCGGGTAATCGGGATATTGGAACACGGAACGATTGTAAATCCGGGCGATTCGATTATTCAGCTGGATCCGACGGAAATCAAGCGTTTCATTATCGAACGGGAAAGTAATCTGGAAACCGAACGGGCGAATCTGGAAAAACTTCGCGTTGATCAGGATAACCGGATTAATGACTTGACAACCAATATAAAAAACGAAAGAGCTACGTTCAATCTTAAAAAAATAGAACTGGAATCGTCCCGCTTTGAAACGGAGCGTTTACGTAAAATCAAAGAACTCGAATTTAAACAGGCCGAAATTACGCTTGCCAAAGAAGAACAGCGCTTGGAACTGGCGAAAACAATTAATTACAACGAATTGAAGATACAGGAAATACGAGTCAGCCAGGTACAAAATGAAATCGAAAATGCGTATGCGCTCTTACCGGCGCTTACTTTGCGGTCGCCCATTGCCGGCGTTTTTCAGATTGCACACAATTGGCGGACAGGTAATCTGCTGAAAGTGGGCGATAATATTTACCCCGGTAATAACATGGCCAATGTCCCCGAACTCAGCCGGATGAAAGTAAATACCTTCATCAATGAAACGGATTTCCTGAAAATACACCTGAAGCAAAAAGCATCCGTCCGGTTAGACGCCCTGCCCGAAACGGTGTTTGAAGGTGAAGTAAGTTATATCGGTAAATTATGCCATCGCAAGGATAGGAATAATAAATCGCGCCAAAAGGTTTTTGACGTGGAAGTCCTCATCCTGAAATCCGATCCGCGATTAAAACCGGGGATGACGGTCAGTTGTGAATATTTGAATGATTAATATATGCAGATTGAAGAAAACATCCGCTTAGCCGTCAGGGGACTGGCCGACCATAAATTTCGCTCCTTCCTTACCATGCTGGGAATTATTTTCGGCGTAGCCTCCGTGATTGCCATGCTTTCGATTGGCGAAGGTGCCAAACGCGAAGCGATCGCCAAATATCAGGATTTAGGCGTGAATAATATTATTGTCCGTGAAAAGAAAATGACGGAAGAAGAATTGGAAGAAGTCCGCGCCAAATTTTCGCAAGGCCTCTCGATCAAAGATGCGAATGTGATTAAAGAAATCGTTCCGGATGTAGAACGGCTGGCGTCGCAGGCCGAGATTACTACCGACGTTAAATATGCCGATAAGTCGGTTAAATCAACGGTTATCGGCATTACGCCCGATTTTCCGGTTATGATGAATTACCGCTTGCGGAAAGGCGATTTTATCAATGAAAATCAGTATGCGCAACGGGCGAAAGTCTGTCTCTTGGGCGCGGGAGTCGCCGCGACACTGTACCAACGCGAAGACCCGGTTGGGAAAATGGTCAAAATAGAAGACCAGTGGCTGGAAGTAACCGGCGTGCTTGAATCGAAAACGCTTTTTACCGAAACGGTCGGCGAATTAGCCGCCCGCGACTTGAATACGGATGTCTATGTGCCGCTATCCACTTTCCTGAGCCGCTTCAGCAGGGAAAACGTGCTGTCAAGCGAAATACAGCAAATCACCGTTCAGGTGACGCAGTCGAACCGGTTGGTAGAAGTTTCCCAACTGATTCATGAAATATTGAAACGGCATCATTTCAATAATGAAGATTACAGCATCGTTATCCCTTACGAATTACTCAAACAGGAAGAAAAGGAACGGCAGATTTATAATTTCCTGTTAGGGGCTATTGCGGCTATTTCGCTCATTGTCGGCGGAATCGGCATTATGAATATCATGCTGGCTACGGTTATGGAACGAACCCGCGAGATTGGTATCCGGCGGGCTATCGGCGCGCGGAAAGCCGATATTATGCGGCAATTTGTGTCCGAAGCGGTAGCAATCAGTATAACGGGCGGAATTATCGGCGTTTTATTGGGCGTCAGCCTTTCGTTGACCGTTTCGCTGTTTACGGATGTAAGCACTTATATCCGGCTTTATTCCATTTTAATCGCTTTTGCCTTTTCGGTGATCGTAGGCATCAGTTTCGGGTATCTGCCGGCCAAGAACGCCGCCAACCTGAAACCGGTAGATTCAATACGTTATGAATAAATGATGAATTATGTTGATTGAAATTGTGCATTTGATAAAAAATTATTCCATGGGGGAAATTGAAATTCCCGTCTTAAAGGACATTAACCTCAGTATCGACAAAAATGAATATGTTGCCATCATGGGGCCTTCCGGATCGGGGAAATCGACTTTGATGAACATCTTAGGCTGTCTGGATACGCCTACCGGCGGGCATTATTATTTCAACCGGACAGACGTGAGTACCTTGGACGACGATGCGCTGTCGGCGATGCGGAACAGGGAAATCGGATTTATTTTCCAGAATTTCAATTTGCTTCCCCGTTTAAATGCGCTCCAAAATGTGGAACTGCCGCTGATTTATGCGGGAACACCTGCCCGGGAAAGAAAAGAACGCGCCATGAAAGCCCTGCAACGGGTAAACCTCTCCGACCGGATCGATCATAAACCCGGCGAATTAAGCGGTGGACAACGGCAACGAGTCGCCATCGCCAGAGCTTTAGTTACCAATCCGGGCATTCTTTTGGCGGATGAACCGACCGGCGCCCTCGATTCAAAAACCGGCGAAGATATTATGGCGCTGTTCTATGAATTGCACCGCGAAGGAAACACGATTATCCTGATTACGCATGAAGCGGAAATCGCTAATTATGCCGAACGGAATATTTATATCAAAGACGGTAAAATACATTCCGATCACCCCAATCCCAATCGAACGCTTATTCATTAAACGATTTATTATGAAAAATTCAGCTCTTACCGCCTCTTGCATGGCGCTGCTCCTGTTCTTCCCGACTGTTTGTCTGCCGGTGAAATCCGAAACGTACAATCTTACGCTGGAACAAAGTATCGAAATAGCCAAAGAAAAAAGTTACCGGATGTTGACCTTGCAACAGGAAATCCGAATCGCGGAATTTAACCTGAAATCCGCAACCAGCCGCTTGAAAACGCATATCGACCTCACGCTTTCTTTGCCGGAATATACCGAAACCGTCCGTCAAAAAGCCGACAGTACCGGCGTTTTCTTTTCGGTTAAACAATTGACTTATTCGAGCGGACTCACAATCAACCAGCCGCTACCGACCGATGGTAACATATTTATACAAAGCGGACTGTCGAGTTTCATGGATTATTATGCCGGTATGCGTTCGGCCAATATGAATACCCGCTTGGGATTCAGGCAACCCATCGACGCTTTTTACGGATACAACGCCCTCCGATCGGCGCTTAAAAATGCGCAATTGGCTTACGAACGATCGAATAATACCTTGAAAAGGGAAGAATTAGACCTTGTGTATGACGTGAGTAGCGCGTATTACAATTTGCTTTCCCTGCAAAAAGGAGCCGAAATTGCCCAACTGGACTTGGAACGGCAATCGGAAGCCTTCGAAATTTCCAAAAATAAATACGAAGCGGGGCTTATTCGCGAAGTGGACGCTTTGCAAATGGAAGTCGATTTGGCCGAAGCGCAAAGCAATTACGACCGGGCGCTCCTTGCGCAAAACTCGTCGATCAATTCGTTTAAAGAACTGTTGGGGATTAATTTGGACGACAGTATCGCGTTAAGCAGCAATCTCGACTACAAGATAATTGTTGTCGATATAGAAAAAGCCGTGCAATTAGCCTTGCAAAACCGCTTGGAAATCAGGGAAGAAGAAATCCGGATTGAGATACAGAAACTGAACGTCAAACAACAAAAAGTCAATGGAATGATACGGGGAAACATCAACGCCTATTTCGAAAAAGTGGGCGTCGCCATGCCCGGCGCTTCGACGAATATTCCCGGTTCTATCCAAAAATCCTATACCGACTTCATAAACCGGCCTTATAACTACGGCGTTGGGTTTACGATTTCGATTCCTGTTTTTGACTGGGGCGAAAACCGTTCGTTGGTGAGAGCCGCCGAAGCCCGCCTCAAGCAATACACTTACAACAAAAGCCAAGTGGAACGAAACATCGAAACGGAAGTCCGCAACTTGGCGGCCGCCATCAACAGCAACCTGAAACGCTTACAACTGCTGGAGAAAAATGTTGCGGTTGCCGAAAAGAGTTTTGGAATCACGCTTCAGCGTTTTTCCGACGGCGATATCGACAGCCAAGCGCTGGCGCTGGAACGTAATCGCCTGAACACCGCCTACACGTCGCATTTGGGCGCTTACATCAGTTATCAATTGACTTTGGCCGATTTGATGCGGAAAACGTTTTACGATTTCCGTAACGACGAACGTGTGGAATAAATTTACCTTGTTGCTATCGGTTAATTTTTTTCAAAAACATTTGCATAATCCGATTAAACCCATTACATTTGCAGCGGTTTTTGTAAAACATCAATAACAAATATGGCAGCTTCCGTAAATAACAATTTATTATGTATTATTAACTTCCAATGTTTGGAAGCTAACGGAATTATGCACACACACACACACACACACACACACACACACACACTACAGCAGGTTCAAGGCTAAAGGTAAAAGGTACAGGGAAAAGGGTACAAGGGATAAGGGAGGTACAAGGGATAAGGTACAAGGTACAGGATATGCGGCTTTGCCGTTCCTGTACCTTTTGCCTTTTGCCCTGTACCCGACCTTGTACCTTTTGCCTTTTGCC
>JAISNS010000028.1 GCA_031276105.1 Dysgonamonadaceae bacterium | reverse complement strand
CGTATTATCTCCTACTCCTGTTTCTCCACCACCAAAGGCTAAGGCTGCTGATCCCCAAACGCTGAATTTGCCGAATTCTACAAATGAATAACGTGCGTAGGGAGCTAACCCCCATCCACTCGATTTCGATTCGGTATCAGGCGTCAAATCTTCTTTCTCATTTAAGATTTCTAAAGCAATACCCACTTCAAAATCCGGACTTAAACTGTAACCCACTTCCGGAGAAAAACTAAATGATGAAGTTCCAAGTTTGTCACCATTTTCGGGATCTGTATTTCCCGACGTGAAGCCCAAAGAACCACCTACATAAATTTGTGCATTAACAAAACCCATGCCGAATACGGCAACTAACATAACTAAAATTGTTTTTTTCATTTTTTTAAAATTTAATAATTAATATCATTGTGTAAAATTTAACGGCGCAAAGATATAAAATATTTATTCAATATATATCAATAAAATTCAATTATTTTATCAAAGAATGTCCGGTCATTTCTTCCGGTTGCTTTAACTCCAGGATATGCAAGAGGCTGGGCGTAACGTCGGCCAATTTTCCGTTTTCCACTTTTGCGTCCGTATTTTCGGAAATATAGATAAACGGAACCGGATTGAGGGAATGGGCGGTATTGGGCGAACCGTCGTTGTTCAGCGCATAATCGGCATTTCCGTGGTCGGCGATGATGATTGCTTCGTAACCGTTGGCTTTAGCGGCTTCGATTGTGTCTTTCAAACAGGCGTCGACGGCTGTAACGGCTTTTTCGATTGCTTCGTAAATGCCGGTATGACCGACCATGTCGCCATTGGCATAATTGACTACGATAAAATCGAACCGTTGGGATTGAATGGCTTCTACTAATTTATCTTTTACTTCGTAAGCCGACATTTCGGGCTTCAAATCGTAGGTGGCTACTTTGGGCGAAGGAACTAAAATGCGTTCTTCGCCTTCGAAAGGCGCTTCGCGTCCGCCGTTGAAAAAGAAAGTTACATGGGCGTACTTTTCCGTTTCGGCGATATGCAGTTGCTTGAGGCCCGAATGGGAGAGGTATTCGCCTAATGTGTTGTTTACATTGTCTTTGTCGAACAGAACGTGTACCCTTTCAAATGTCGGATCGTAAGGAGTCATCGTGTAATATTGAATACCGGGAACGGGATGCATGTCAAATTCGGGCATATCTTTTTGACTCAACACGATGGTTAATTCTTTTGCCCGGTCGTTGCGGAAATTGAAGAAGATAACGACGTCGCCTTCTTCGATCAGTGCGACCGGTTTACCTTTGTTTACGCAAACAACCGGCTTGATAAATTCGTCGGTTACGCCTTCGGCATACGATTGTTCGACCGCTTCCACCGGGTTTTCTGCCGCTGTGCCGACGCCTTTTACCAATAAGTCGTAAGCTTCTTTAACTCTTTCCCAACGCTTGTCGCGATCCATAGCGTAATAACGTCCTATAATAGAAGCGATTTTTCCGGTCGATTGGGTCAGATGTTCTTCCAGTTGACGGATAAAACCGGCGCCGCTTTTCGGATCGGTATCGCGTCCGTCCATGAAACAGTGGATAAACGTTTTGTCCACGCCGTATAATTGGCTGATATCCGTCAGTTTGAAAAGATGTTCCATCGAACTGTGTACGCCGCCGTCGGAAACCAAACCCAAAATGTGAATTTGTTTGTTGTTTTCTTTTGCATAAGTATAAGCCTGTTTGATTCCGGGATTTTCGAGAATAGAATTATTGCGTGCTGCAATGTTGATTTTTACTAAATCCTGATAAACCACCCGGCCTGCGCCGATGTTAAGATGACCGACTTCGGAATTACCCATTTGTCCGTCGGGTAAACCCACGTTTTCTCCCGAAGCCTGCAATTGCGAATAAGGATAATTGTTCAGGAGATAGTCCCAATAGGGAGTTTCGGTTTGGTATATTACATCTCTTTTTGTCTTGTCGCCCAATCCCCAACCGTCGAGGATTACTAATAATGCCTTCTTTTTTGCCATAAAATATAAAAATAAATTTGTTAATTCGTCCGGCAAATGTACGAAAAATATCTTTGCTAAGCCCTAAAAAACAGAAGGAAAGTGTAAGCGGGTAATGACATGGCGACAAGTGAAATGCGCTGCGCTGTTTTTTTTGCGAAACTTTGAGGGAATGCTTACTTTTTATTACTTTTGCAAACTCACCTAAAAAAACGCATCCCAAAGCAAATCGTAGTAATTCAGTAGAAATCAGCGGATTTAGCCTCAATCAGCTATTGCCGCCGGATTTGTAAAATGCTGTTTTCGGCATATTGCAGCAAACGTTCCGTTTCTTAACCGTTACCCATTTGCGGCTAAGCAAATCGAGGCAAAACAGTGACATTGTTTGTCATCCTGTTGCACTGTTTGTCAACGTTTTACACCATTCAAATAACTCACTAAACAGGTAATTTTATAAACTAAAAATGTGAGTCTATGAACACGGAATTAAAGGTGTCGTTCTACCTGAAAAGAGAACGTAAGTGTACAAAACCAATTGTCGGAGAAACGGATTGAGGGGAAATATCATTTTACTCCGTCATCGTAGCCAGCCATGCCGCAATATCCGGTTTCCGGTAAAGGATTTTTCCTTTGAGGCGGGAAAAGGGGATTATTTTCTCATCCCGCCACTTTTGCAATGGTCGGGGCGAGACCTGCAACATCCGGCATATATCTCTGTTTGTCAGGTATTTTTCGCTAGTCGGATGTGAATTTTGGAATGATACGGCGTTATTTGTCATAATATTAGATGGCAAAAAAATACCCTGCAATAGTCGTGAAACCATTGCAGGGTATTATCCGAATAAGACGGTATTATCAGGCGGCTGTTTCTTTTTCTTCCTGAATTTCACCGATTTGTGCCTCTTCCGGCAATCCGGGATACAGGGGAATGTCGTCCATGCC
>JAISNS010000362.1 GCA_031276105.1 Dysgonamonadaceae bacterium | reverse complement strand
GATGAAAAAGAATACCGTCAGCAAATAAGGCGTATAGCGCCGGTAGTTCTTCCCGATGCAAGGTTTGATCACGTCGTCCACGATGCTCATGATGACTAATTCCACGAAGGCGACAAATCCTTTGGGGGAAGCGTTCTCCGGTTTCCCGGCTCGCTTTTTGTACCAACCGGCGCAAAGAAGTATCAGGATAATCAGGACGATACTGCTCATCAAGAGGGATGCTGCATTTTTCGTCAGGGAAAAATCCCAGGGACGGACTTCTTCGCCGGAGGCAAGTGTTTCAACGATTTTCCCTTTGTAAGCGCCTTCTTTGGCAATCGAAAAGCTGCGATAGGCTTCGTGTCCGTGGTGGAATTTCGACGACCAAAACAGATGCCAGCCGCTTTCCCGTCCTTTCACAATGACCGGCAAGGGAATGGAAACCGCTTTCTGTCCGAAAGACGTGATGTGCCAATCGTATCCGTCGCTTACATGGTCAAGAATCAGTTCGCGGACATTTAATTCCGGCTTTTCGCCTTCGGAATGAATTTCTTCTGCGTAAGCGTGCGTTCCAAGCAAAAGGAAGAAAAGAAAGAGAATCGTTTTATATAACGGATGATTATTTTTCATTTCTATAATAATACATGACTATATCTTTGTGACTTACAACCAATTCGTTTTTTGTCAACTTAATAATATGCCAAAGTCTCGGCTTATAGGAAATTTCACCGAAGAGCGGTTCACTATCGCTTCCCAAGTTTTCAAATGTGATATCGCCGATAACCGTTTCCCCCGTATATCCGAAAAGAGAACCATTCGGTACGCCGGTTCCAATACCGCTATCTTCCGGAAAATGAATCGCTTCGGAAAGAAAGATGATTTTGTCTTCCATGCGTTCCCATTTACCGGACAAGGTAACAGGTACAGTTTTAAATGTAGGGAGAATACCTATATATACAGGAACAGGTTGTAGTATTTGAACAAATGTTTCACATTGATACGTACTATCCGGATTGAAATTGATCGTAGTCGAATCATTTTTCAATACCCACTTCCCTTCTACCCGAAACACTTCTTCCGGTTCCGAATCTTTATCGCACGAACTTGCAATAATACTTAGCGCCAATAATCCTAAGGCAACTATTTTTCTACTTTGTAAAATAATAATATTCTTATTCATAGTATTATAATTTAAATAGATTATTTTTTTTCATTTCTCGCCAGATAAAATGTATCAAACAATAAATAAATAAAATAAACGGCTATAAAAACCAAGACAAAGCGTTTCACTTCTATTTTAACGGCCAGCGCATAAACCGTTACAAAGATAAGGGACAGGAGCATTTTTCCTGCTTTCAGTCCCAAAAAGAGGTTGACGGATTGGCGTGGCGTTATCGTCCGGCTTTTCTTTTTTGTAATCAGAATAACTGCAATTTCATAAAGAAAGAAGAAAACCAACGCTGTACTTATCCCTACAAGGGGGCGCGAGTTTGTGAAAACCCATTTCCCAAACAGTATTAAACTCATGAATAATACGGTGTTCAGGAGTATTAAGTAAGACAGGTATTTATTATTTGCAGACATTCTATTTCAGATAACTTTGTACGATTTTCTTTTGTTATTAATTATTGAATTTCAATATTTCGCTTTTCAACTTATTATACGGAATAGCTTCTGTTAGTTTTTGCAAACCACGTAACGAAATAGAAGCTTGACCTTTATAATTTTCATCTAAAACAATCGTTTTTACTACGTAAAATTCCCATTGATCTAATTCCAAGGGGTTTATTGTTTCTTTGTCTTTGTGTTTCAATAAACAAAAAACATATAAGTCCGAATGTCTTTGGGGTTCTCCTGAATATGTATTTGTATCGGGACACAATCGGCGTGTTTTTTTTATTGAAAAACGAATAGTTGAAAAACTTGATTGTTTCCACGCTTGAATATACGACGCCGATTTTACTTCTATTTTAATTCTTCCACCATCTGCGGTCAAGTCAAATTCTTGCCAGCCATCTATGGGGCGATTTCCTAAACCAATTGCTGTGGCTACGATAAATTCTGCGAGCGCCCCCCTGTCTGTATTATTTAACAGATTAGACATTCCCCATCTCCAAAAATCAATGATATTATATCCGACAGAATTTCCTTTATCAGTCAATTCTTCAGATTCAAACCTTGATGTGGAATTTATTATTAACGTCGCTTCATTCATAACTCGTTACCTTAATTTATTCGCTTATTCCACACATACCGAAACGATATTTTTTTTGACTTCTACGAAACCGCCATCAACCGCGAGTTCCGTTTCGGCTCCGTCCACGCTGTAAGTCAGTTTGCCTTTGCCCAATGCGGCGATGATCGGCGCATGACGATCCAAAATGGTGAACAGGCCGCCCATTCCGGGCAGGGTTATCGCTTCGGCTTGGCCGTTATAAACGATTTTTTCGGGGGAAACAATTTCCAGTTTCATCGTTTATATTAATCCCCAATAAAATTGCCCTCTAAATCGTAATAGTAAACGGCGTTGAGCATTTGATCATTCGATGCAAGTTTACCTTCTACAGAAATGCTGTAACCTGCAACCGTGATTCTTACATTATTTACATATCTGTAAATGTATTTTTCCGGCTCTTTGTTTTCTTTCTCGTAAGCATCGAGAATAATCTTGTGCAATTTCTCGCCGCTTACTTTGGCTTTAAAGTCGAAAAGTTCACTTTCAAGACTGTAATTGGCCTTTTCTTCGTCCGAGCCACGCACATCAACGGTCACTTCCTGGGATTGCCAAGCGCCTAATTCGCCATGAAACATTTGGCGTATAAGTTGTTTGGGTTTTTTGGAATCTTGCACATCAATTGTAAGATAGAGGTAGGTGTCGCCGGTTTTGCCCTTGTCGGCAGGGTTGCTAATGTCGATGGTTATTTCATTAGCCTTTGTTGCCTGCTCGCCCATACTTTTCAGAACGGCATCATAGATTTTTTGCACTTCTTCTTTGTTTTCAAGGACTTTGGGGTCAACTTTTCCCTTAACTCCCGCACCGCCGAAGCAAGCGGACATCATCACGATCGAACCTGTTAGAAGAAGTGAGAAGAAGATTTTTTTCATCATACTTTTTTTGTGTTTCATTTTTATTGTTTTATTTTTTCTTACTCTTACGGCTTTATAAGTCTTGCCTTATTTTTTTTCTGATTCTTAATTTCTTAGTTTTTCCGCTTTTGCTTTTACGTCTTCAATTGTTCCGACGTTGAGGAAAGCCTGTTCGGGCAGGTCGTCCACTTCGCCGTCCATAATCATATTGAAGCCCTTGATAGTGTCTTCGATCGAAACCATGACGCCGGGGACGCCGGAGAATGCTTCGGCCATAAAGAACGGTTGCGAGAGGAAACGCTGCACGCGGCGGGCGCGGTTTACGACTTGTTTGTCGCTGTCGGAAAGCTCTTCCATCCCCAAGATGGCGATGATGTCTTGCAACTCTTTGTATCGTTGCAACAACTGTTTAACCCGTTGAGCTGTGTGGTAGTGGGCGTCGCCGATGACGTTCGGGTCGAGGATGCGGGAGGTTGATCCCAGCGGATCAACGGCCGGATAGATACCGAGTTCCGAGATTTTCCGGTCTAAGACCGTTGTGGCGTCCAAGAAAGCAAAGGTAGTTGCGGGAGCCGGGTCGGTCAAGTCGTCGGCAGGTACATAAACCGCCTGTACCGAAGTGATGGAGCCGTTTTTGGTCGAAGTAATGCGTTCCTGCATTGCACCCATTTCCGTTGCCAGCGTCGGTTGATAGCCTACCGCCGACGGCATACGTCCCAAGAGGGCGGAAACTTCGGAACCGGCTTGCGTGAAACGGAAGATGTTGTCAATAAAAAACAGGATGTCGCGTCCGCCTTCGCCGCCTTGATCGCGAAACGCTTCGGCTATTGTCAAACCCGACAGGGCGACAGAGGAGCGCGCTCCCGGAGGCTCGTTCATTTGTCCGAAAACCAGCGTGGCTTGCGACTTGGCCAATTCGTCGTAGTCAATCTTAGACAAATCCCACTCGCCGCGTTCCATGCTTTCTTTGAACGCTTTGCCGTAGCGGATGACGCCCGATTCGATCATTTCGCGGAGCAGGTCGTTGCCTTCGCGGGTGCGTTCGCCAACGCCGGCAAAGACCGAGAAGCCGTTGTGCTTCTTGGCAATATTATTGATCAACTCCATAATTAATACCGTTTTCCCGACGCCGGCGCCGCCGAACAGTCCGATTTTTCCTCCTTTTAAATAAGGAGCAAGCAAATCGACGACTTTGATTCCGGTAAAAAGGATTTCGGTCGTCGTGGAGAGGTCTTCAAACTTGGGGGGATCGCGATGAATCGGTGCGGCGCCTTCCGTGCTGACGGGTTTCATTCCGTCGATCGTTTCTCCGATCACGTTCAGCAGGCGGCCTTTCACTTGATTGCCGACCGGCATGGAAATGGGCGATCCTGTGTTTTCGACTTTCATGCCGCGGTAAATGCCGTCGGTGGAATCCATGGCAACGGTGCGAACGGTGTCTTCGCCGATGTGTTGCTGAACTTCAACAATGAGGGTTTTACCGTCGGGACGGGTTATTTTGAGTGCATCGTGGATTTTGGGAACGGCGTGTCCCGCCTTTTCATACGAAACATCCACAACGGGGCCTATTACTTGCGAGATATATCCAACGTTTTCCGGCATAACATTATAATAATAAAATATACAAAAATACTCACTGTAAACATTCTTTAAAAGCTTGGCAAAATTAGTACTTACAAACTCAAAAAACAAATAATCTTTATCTTTTTTTTCAAGATATTTTGCATTTTACCTTACACGGATATGTAACGCTGCCTTACACGCTCGTGTAAGGCAGCGTTACATACCCGTGTAAGGGCGTCGATCCTGAACTGCAAAGCGTTCTTTACTGGTACTCAAACATCCGGGCGAAACGGTAAGTATCCGTATTGTTTATGGTTATCGTTATATCCACATCGCCTTTCTTCGGATTGGTCGGAATGGTACATTTGCACATTCCGGGGGGTTGAGAGGTAATCGCGCAAACGCCGTCGCCTACTTTGATTTCGCTTATCTCGTCCATTTTGTTGCCGGTAAGCGTTAATTCGTCTCCGCCAACGCCGATAATCGGATCGATACTGCTAATGTAAAAACTGCTGTTGTCTACGTAAGTATATCCTTGAGGTACATCGGTATAGGTTTTTGTGCCGTCCGAACTTTTTACTAAAAGGTCTTTGGCTCCCGTAGCGTCGCCCGCCGAAGGCGGAACTTTACACATAAGGAAATTGGGAGACAGAACCACCACATCCGTGCAAGGCACGCCGCCAATCGTTACGA
>JAISNS010000248.1 GCA_031276105.1 Dysgonamonadaceae bacterium | reverse complement strand
TTGGCCATTTTGGAAGATTGTCCTACCTTTGTTCACCAAAAAATGATAGCATGAGTTATTTAATGTGCAAAATCGAAACGGAAACAGGAATAAAAAAAATTAAAGATTTTTTCCAACATAATTTATCTGTAAGGCAAATCCGGAGGGTTGTGCTGCTTGGTTTTATCTTTTCGTGTTGCTCCGTTTCTTTGTCCGGACAAGACACGCTTCCCGAATTGACGGCGCCTGTTGAGGGATCCATCGATCACTTGCAGACAGGAAGCGACGACAGCAGTCTCCATCAAACCATCAAAATCAAGTTTATCGAAGGTTCCGCTCTTTTTATGAGTTTTATCGCGCTGGCTTTAATCACAGGATTGGCTTTTTGCTTGGAAAGAATCATCTACTTGAATCTGTCTCAAGTCAATACGAAAAAATTGCTGTCGGACATAGAAAAACAATTGGAAAACAATAATGTGGAAACGGCCAAAGATATGGCTCGCAACACGCGCGGCCCCGTTGCATCCGTCTGTTATCAGGCATTAGACCGGATAGAAGAAACGCCGGACATGATTGATAAATCCATTACGTCGTATGGAAGCGTCCAAGCCGGTTTGCTGGAAAAAAATCTTTCATGGATTTCCCTTTTTATTGCTATCGCCCCGGCGTTAGGCTTCTTAGGCACAATACTCGGAATGATTCGTACCTTCGACGACATTCAACAATTCGGGGATATTAACCCGACCGTCGTTTCGGCAGGAATGAAATTCGCTTTGATTACTACAGTGGGCGGCTTAATTGCTGCCATTATTCTGCAAGTCTTTTATAATTATATCCTTACAAAAATAGAAGGAATTGTCAACCAAATGGAAGACGATTCGATCCGGATACTGGATATAATTATCCGATACAAAAAACATTCCAATCAATCATGAAAACCCTTCGCCGTCCGTTTTCCATCCGCCATTTTCCACGGAGAACGCTTCCTGTAATTGTCTTGTGGATTTGCATGCTCGTCACAGGCGGAATATTTGCCGTTTTTTATTACGGAATAATCAACGGATCAGACCAATCGGAAATTGCCGGTATCGGTTTTATCCTCAATTGGTTATATCTTATTTTCATATTAACCTTGGGAATTGCCTGTTTCTTTTCTTTCATCCGTTTTTTTATCCGCTGGAAAAGAAATCCCCGTTCCATCTTGCAACCATTGATACTTATAACCGCTCTAATTTCGTTGCTTGCAGGCGCTTATATGTCCGGCAACGGTAATCCGCTTCTTATTCCGGGATACAATGGGAACGAAAATACAGCTTTTTGGCTGAAATTGACCGATATGTGGCTGTACAGCCTTTATATCTTGTTGATATTGGCCGTTATATCCCTTTTCTGTGGTATTATTTGGAGTTATATCAAACGAACCCGCTAAAAGATGCAATACAGGAGACGGAAAATACCTCAGATTAATTCGAGTTCAACGGCAGACATCGCTTTCCTGCTGCTGATTTTTTTCCTTATAACAAGTTCTTTCGATTCAATGACAGGAATTTACCGAAAAATGAATCCGGTACAGGCCGAAGAAATGTTTAAAAAGAAACGCGATATTGAAGGACGAAACCTGCTTGAAATCATTATTGACGAAAATAACCGGATACGCTACAACGAGCAAACACTGACTCTCCCGGAATTGAAAAACATGGTTAAAACCTTTATCGACAATCCCAATAATCAGGACTTTCTTCCTCAAAAAGAAGAAAAAGAAATCGCCGGAATCGGGATTTACCGGATTAGTTCAAAACACAATATCTCGTTGGAAATAAGCCGGAAAGCCAATTACCAAACCTATCTTTCCACATTGAATGTAATGACAAGCGCTTACAATGAATTGCGCAATGAAGCAGCCTTTGCCATTTTTGAACAATCGTTCGACCGCTTAAATCCGGAACAAAAATCGGCGATTCGGGAAATTTATCCACAGCATATCTCTGAAAAAGAGATGGAAAAGGAAGGAGGCGATTCATGAGCCGGTTTCGTAAATCGGAGAAGCGGGAAGTACCGACGCTCAACACTTCAGCCTTGCCCGACCTTATTTTTACCTGCCTGTTTTTCTTTATGATTGTTACCCATTTCCGTCCGGTTTCGGTCATGACGCAATTGGAATTGCCGGTGGCCACCGAGTTGCAAAAATTAGAGGAAAAATCATTACTTGTCTATATCATGATAGGACATAAGGACGGCAACCGGTCTTCCGATTATGATATTCAACTTAATTCGCTGTTTGTCAGCCTGAAAGAAATGCCGGAAGCATTGAAAAATGTAGAAGAAAATGTTGCTCCCGAAGACCGGAACAAACGGATGGTAGTCATGCGTGTCGATAAAGATGTTCCGATGGGACTGGTCGGCGATATAAAGAAAATACTGCGCGAAGCCGGATTATTAACGATTCATTACAGCGCAAACAAGCAAACTCGCCAAACGGGACAATCGTAATCCAAATATTCCATGGAAAAATCGGAATAAATTTTATTTCTATTCAATAAATATTCCTATATTTGCGGAATAAAAAACGATCTATGTCAAAAATTCTTATCATTGGCGCAGGAGGCGTAGGAACGGTAGTTGCTCACAAAGTCGCTCAAAATCACACAACTTTCACAGATGTTATGCTGGCGAGCCGTACCTTGTCCAAATGCGAAACCTTGGCAAATGCCATCGGAACGAAATACGGTAATAAAAAAATTCAAACAGCGCCGGTCGATGCGGATAATGTACGGGAACTGGTCGCCTTATTCAATGATTTCCAACCGGAATTAGTCATTAATGTGGCGCTTCCTTATCAGGATTTAACCATCATGGACGCTTGTCTGGAAGCAGGCGTTAATTATTTGGATACAGCTAATTACGAGCCGAAAGACGAGGCTAAGTTCGAATACAAATGGCAATGGGCTTACCGCGATAAATTCGCACAAGCCGGTTTGACGGCAATTTTAGGCTGTGGATTCGATCCTGGCGTGACGGGCGTGTTCACGGCGTATGCCGCCAAACATTATTTCAGCCGGATGGAATACTTGGATATAGTCGATTGCAATGCCGGCGATCACGGAAAAGCGTTTGCCACCAATTTTAATCCCGAAATTAATATCCGCGAAGTTACCCAAAAAGGAAAATACTGGGAAAACGGGCAATGGGTTATCACCCAACCGCACGAAATCCACAAAGCGCTGAACTATCCGAATATCGGGCCGAAAGAATCGTATGTGATTTATCACGAAGAATTAGAATCGTTAGTCAAGAATTTTCCTACACTGAAAAGAGCGCGTTTTTGGATGACTTTCGGACAGGAATATTTAACGCATCTGCGGGTCATTCAAAATATTGGCATGGCGCGTATCGATCCGGTTATCTATAACGGCATGGAAATTGTCCCGATTCAGTTCCTGAAAGCGGTGTTGCCCGATCCGGGCGAATTGGGCGAAAATTATACCGGCGAAACAAGTATCGGTTGCCGAATCAAAGGATTGGACAAGGAAAGGAAAACATTGACTTATTATATTTACAACAATTGCCGGCATCAAGATGCTTACCGCGAAACGGGGGCGCAAGGCGTAAGTTATACGACCGGCGTTCCGGCTACCATCGGCGCACTGATGTTTGCACAAGGTATTTGGCGGAAACCGGGCGTTTTCAATGTGGAAGAATTTGATCCCGACCCATTTTTGGAACAATTGAACAAACAAGGTTTGCCTTGGCACGAGAGATTTAATGAAGATTTGGAAATATAAAAACTAAAACTATTTAACTTTGGGTTTCAAAACCCTTATAAACAAACAATTATAATTATGAGCGAAAAAGTAAAAAACACAGACGAAAAAGAACAAACGTCCAATTCCGAAAAGTTGAAAGCCTTAAAAATGGCAATGGACAAAATCGAAAAAAGTTACGGCAAAGGTTCCATCATGAAAATGGGCGATAATGCTGTGGAAGAAGTAGCGGTTATCCCGAGCGGATCCGTTTCCTTAAATGCCGCTTTAGGCGTGGGAGGTTATCCGCGGGGAAGAGTGATCGAAATTTATGGCCCCGAATCTTCCGGGAAAACCACCTTGGCTATTCACGCCATTGCCGAAGCACAAAAAGCCGGCGGTATTGCCGCATTCATTGATGCGGAACATGCTTTTGACCGCTTTTATGCCGAAAAATTGGGCGTGGACATCGAAAACCTTTGGATTTCTCAGCCTGATTCGGGCGAACAAGCCTTGGAAATTACCGAGCAATTGATTCGTTCGTCGGCGATCGACATCATCGTTATCGACTCGGTTGCGGCATTAACGCCGAAAGCCGAATTGGAAGGTGAAATGGGCGAGTCTAAAATGGGATTACAGGCGCGTTTGATGTCGCAAGCTTTGCGAAAATTAACGGCCGCAATCAACAAAACCAACACTACTTGCGTGTTTATCAACCAATTGCGTGATAAAATCGGAGTTATGTTCGGCAATCCGGAAACGACTACCGGCGGCAACGCCCTGAAATTCTATGCTTCGGTACGGTTGGATATTCGCAAAGGAAGTCCTATCAAAGACGGCGAGGAAGTAAAAGGCAACCAGACCAAAGTAAAAGTGGTGAAAAACAAAGTTGCGCCGCCTTTCCGCAAAGCCGAATTTGACATCATGTTCGGCGAGGGCATTTCCAAAATCGGCGAATTGGTAGATTTAGGTTCCGACTTGGAAATTATCAAAAAAAGCGGCAGTTGGTACAGCTATAATGATACGAAATTGGGACAAGGCAGGGAAGCCGCAAAGGAATGTTTGCGCGATAACCCCGAATTGGCAGAAGAAATCGAAACGTTGATAATGGAAAAGCTGAAAAAAAAGTAATCCCTTTTATCAACCGAAGTTCGATGTAAACTTTACTCCGTATAGTTTTGTGCATTAGAAAAAGAATAAGCATCTTTGTAGAGTCCAATTCCATCAATAAAGCGGCCGCCTCCAAATTTTTTTTGAGACAGCCGCTTCGCTGTTAAGAAAGTAAAGTTTCTGAAACTAACGAACACACCGTAGCGAAAACCCGACGTAGCGATTGGCGTAGAACTGCGAGCTGAAGCTGCTGCTGAGATAAACGTACGCGTTGTAGGCGCCATCCGTGCCATTCGGCGTGGACGACCAATAGTTGCCGCTCGTACCAACATTGTACGTAGAGCTACTGAGGACGTAGCCGCCAAGCAGCCAACCGTGTATACCGGATTTCACAGTACCGCTCGGCTCAGCATTGTAATACTGCTGAAACTCATTACTTGTCGGAACATGCCATGTACCGGGACACAAAATATCTTTATACTGAACAACCATACACCACGAAAACCATGAACCATAAAGATTGGTGTTTGAAGCACTAGTATGATCACGGTAATCAGCTTTATACGGGGCGGATGAACCGCCGTCAAATTGAGTCGTCCGAGCAGACAAACCAACTATCTTTACAGGAGCAGAAAATGTGAGACCACTGGTAGTGGTTGTTTCAACATCGCTGACAAATGCTACATTAGCTGGTGTGATAACAACAGCTGGTGTTGAAGTACAACCGGGAATGCCGGTAATAGCCAAACGAGAAGTTGAAACACAAGCGGTAACGCTATTGTGCGATTCGGCATAATAATGTTGTTGTTAAAGGCTCGGTAAAGGAAGGTTTTCCAATTTTATCTGATATTGGAGATCCGCTGGTTTCAGTGGTATACCAATAAATCTCATGGTCGACCGGAACTGATGCGCTAAACGTAAAGTTGTTGCCAACGCTTGTCGCAATGCCGGTGCCGGTCGGCTTGGCAGGGATAGCGCCAACCGCCACAGATTGCGTACCGGCACCGCACGAACTCTCAGCCCGAACAGTTATTGAACCGGCAGAATAAACTCCCTCTGTTGTCCATCCAATCGTAATGATTGTGTCGTTAGAGGAGCCGCTCAATCCGTCAGGTAACTCCCAGACATAACCAGTAGCGCCATTTACACTGTTTATTTTAGCAGTAAACGTAGCGCCTGAACCACATATCGTAATGTCTGAAAAAGTAATTGGCCCCAGAGCGGGAGGAGCGCAGGGCTTTATCCAGTCATCCCCGTCCCAAACATGAACGCCGATACCGGTTGTCGCCTTGGTGTTGTAAACAATCATTCCGGCAAGCTCTAAATTACGGTCCTGCGCAGCAGAAATGCCTACAAAACGATTGGCGGGAATTTTGCCCAAATTATCAAGATCGACATTAGAGAGTACCAGACCGCCGGAGTGGTACTGTTCAAATCCAAGAGCGCACCGGCTTTGGGCGTGGTCAGCCCGCCGATACTAACCTGAGAACGCAAATTAACGCCCAAAAAAGCGCTAACGATAATAATACTAAAATCTTTTTTTCATTATAATTGTTGTTTATAATTGTTAATACTTAATTCATTTTCACCCCCCCTCCCATAGCCGTCAGGTTAATTCCTTCAAGCTATCAATAATCAAACAAATAGAATATTTTTTGGGGTTTGGAGTAGGGAGCGAAAAAAAGGGCTATAAATAGTGTCTGTCCGAAAAGGCCTATTTTTTGAAAATTGCCGGATAAATATTCTTCATCGCAAATGTTAATATTTGATCGCCCGGCATTTATTTTAATATATAGATATGTTTTTTATTGATTTTATAGAAATAGGGCAAATCAATGCGCAGAAAAGGCTTCATTTCCTGTCAGCAGGGCACAACATTCCCCCGTCTTATTCAAAAACGATTCGTGGTTACTAAATTCAGGATGCTTTTCGCGGGCGACAGGCAAGCTCCCGTTTCCGGTAATCTTTCAGGAGTTGCCTGCCGATGCAACAGAGATTATAGGAGATGACCGCCCAACCGACATAGCGCTTAATATGCAATTTACCTCTGTCCGGACAACGAGACAATCCTTTGTGTTCAAGAGAATGAATATTTGATTCAACCGCGCTGTGTTTATTCCTGAGTTTTTTGAAGTTGGCATCCTCTTCTTCTTCCTGCTCTTTTTGAGTCGTCTTGCCTTTTTTGGGCATGACCACTTGGGGAACCACCTCTTCCAGTAAAGCCTTGTTGACCGGATGCCGGTAGCTTTTATGATGAGACTGTTCCAACAAGATAGCAGCAGACAAGTCTTGCATGTCATGAACCGGAAGCTCATTCATGGAAAGGGTCAATTTCTCTGCCAACCGCTTTGAACTGTCCACGTACTTGTCAGC
>JAISNS010000235.1 GCA_031276105.1 Dysgonamonadaceae bacterium | reverse complement strand
TTTAATTTAAAAATATTTATCCAATGAAAAAGTCAATTATTTTTTTTGTATCAATGGCTGTTTTCGCACTTAGCGTAACAGCGCAAACATTTTCTTTTCAGAGTATCAACAAAAACGGCGCCGTTCAAAAAGCCGGCAATCATCCGGAAATCGAACAAAAAGCGCGCAACCTGGCCGCTACCTTAAAGCGACAGCCCGTCTTTGGCGCAACGAACCAATCCAAATCCGCAAAGGAGGTAGAGGCTGCTGTCAACTTCCATGCAAAGCGCCTTCAAGCAGCCAAAGCGGCAGCCGCGCAACCGGCAAAGCCTAAAATGAACGTGAACGTAGTGAAATCTGCCGTACCGGACGCCGCCACTATCACACTCAACGTTGTCGGCGACCCATTTAGCGACGGTACCGGATTCCAGATGTTTTTTGACCCGGATTGCAAATTAGACTGGCAAAAGATATTATCGTATCCCGAATTTTTCGAAGTATGTGAATACCGTATGCCAACAGATGCAACCACTGAGTTCGCAACTACCCCCGTAGTACTTGATCAGACAATGAGCATAACCCTTCCGCAGGGAAAATACAATCTTATTATTCTCAACATTTATAGAGAATGGGAACTGGCGCAGGCTGCGTACTGGGCAGACACATACGATGTCGCGGTGGGAGACGGTTTCAATTTCAAAAACGGATACGAATACATTTTTACCATTGAATATTATTCGTATGTACAATACAATCCCGAATACGACATCGCGCTTACCGGCCTGACTTTACCCGAGGCTTCGTTCGAGCTTACAAATGAAGAGTCGATTAGCGTTCATATTGCCAATCCCTGCGCTTTTGACTTTTCTTCCGTTGACTTATCGTATCAAATCAACGGCGGCGACACGATTACCGAAACACTTAGCGCTCCGCTTGTCGCCGGAAGCGAGGAAGATTATACGTTCAACGCCAAAGCCGATTTTTCGGCAGGTGGAATTTACACCGTAAAAGCTTGGCTAACGCATGACGACGATATGAAACCCATGAACAACACGCTTACGGCCACAACCAAAAAAATTGTTCCTCTCGCCTTGCCCTTCCTTACCGATTTCGATACCCAGAACGATCTTTTGTACTGGACGTTTGTAAATCAGAGCGGCTACACTACCTACTACTACGATCTGAATAATGTGGATGCGGATGGCGGTCTGGGAAACCTGCAATTTAACAAGACGTATTTTACTAAACTCGGTCACGCCTATTTCGTGAGCGACCCGTTGAATTTTACCGGAACAGAGAATAATGTACGCTTTCAGTTTCAGCCTTATGGCGAATTTACGCTTCGTATTCTTTGCGGAACAACACCCAATCCGGAAGAAATGACGCTTGTAAGGGAATATCCGAATTTAAATGGCTATCAGTGGGAATTTCGCGCTACCAACTTCACGGTAGAAGAACCCGGCATCTATTACATTGCTCTGGAATACTATGCCGAAGCGGGCGTCGACCCTGACCCTTTGGAGTATGGAGAAGACGGTGAAAAGGAGGGCGGAGGATCGATGGCCATTGACAACATTATTATTGACAGCGGCGTTTTCATTGGTATCCCCGATTTGGAGGTTGTGAAAATGGTATCGCCCGCTTCTGCCTGTGATATGACGGAAGAATCCGTTATCTCCGTAAAGGTGAAAAATGCAGGCACGGAGCCGATTTCAAACATAACGCTAAGCTACCAAATCAACGACAGCGAACCTGTCGAAGAAATCATTTACTTCGAAACGGAATATTGGCAAGCCTATCAACTCGGCATAGGAGAAGAAGCAATCGTTCGATTTGCAACTAAAGCCAATTTTTCTGCACTCGACGAATATACCATCCATTTTGAAGGCAGCGTTGAAGATGAAAAAAATGACGAAAACAATACGTTCGAAACGACGCTCGTTCACTATGCGCCCGTAACGACGTTGCCGTTTACGAGTGATTTCGCAAATCCGGACGACCGCAAGGAATGGACTTCTACCGAAGTGGACGGATGGTTGCCCAATCCGGCTTTGGGATGCCTGTGGCCTGATAAAACGCAAATTCCGTTACTTTCGAGATGCCTGACGCTTGAGGCAGGAAAATACCGTTTCGATTACGGCTATTCCGGCGGATGGCAGATACCCGGACTTGGAATTTGGTTATTTGACAATTTCTACGTTACTTACGGAAAAGTTGGCGAAGATCCGTTGACTTGGGAACCGGTAAAATCGTATAGCGATATAATTACGTATGGCGAAGTGATCGGCGATAACATCATTTTGGATATTACCGAACCGGGCGAATATGTGGTAGCAGTCGTTTCTACGCAACTGGGCGATTTGGCCATCTGGCATACAACCATTTCTGAAGTAAAAACGCACGATGTACGACTGACAAAGATTCAATCCCCCGAAAATTTCCCGCGCATTCTGCCCAAAGAACAGCTTGCCGGCGTTAGAAACATGGCCGTAACAGTCGCAAACAGAGGAGAAGAAGCGGAAACCGGAAGTATCGTAGCCGCTATCGACGGAACAACTGTCGGCTCAACTACTTTTTCGGTAGAGCAAAACAACAGTACAACAGCCCCGATTGAGGTTACTGTCCCGGAATATCCGGCCGGCAATCTGAACGTGACGTTTACCGCCACCATTACCGGTCAGGAAGATGCCATTCCCGGCGATAATGTTTTCGAACTCGCCAAAGTCGTTTCCGACTCCACTTTCGCGCACGATAGCTTTAACCCGCAAGACGGTAACTTTCGGGGCGGATTTGCTACGAATAACCCCAGTGTCCGGGTAGGACTGATATACGAACTTTTCGCACAGGATACCCTGACCTCCGTCACGTTGGGATTTTGTACGCAAGCATCCAATCCGGATTTTAATCTGGCTGTTTATCCTGTTGTAGCCAACTTAACTATCGGCGAAGCTTTCTTCTCTGTCAGACAGCCGATAATTGCCGGCGCTTCGTCGGTTTTCGCTGTTCCACAAACCATTTTACCGGCGGGAAGATACTTCTTTGAAATCAAGGATTTTGCAGAGAACAGTTTCTATGTTATCAGCGATGGGGAAGCGGACGGACATTTCTATGCCCGGGACAATGCAACGCTGCTGGCTAAAATCGAAGGAGAAGGCCTGGGCAATATTCACCTTCGCCCCAACTTCGGCGTGCCACAATTGCAGCTCTCCACCAAAGAGATACAAACCACGGACTTCCGGATAACCATTCATCCCCGTCCGAATGTCGGAGACTTTACCGTTGTCGTTCCGGAAGCGGCGACAGTGGAAATTTTCAACGTTACCGGAACCAAAATAGCCGTTCAACCGGCGGTTACAAGCGCCGATTTTTCGCTGAAACAGAGCGGTATCTACATCGTTAAAGCGATTTCCCGGAAGAACGGAACCGTTATTTCTAAAAAAATAATTGTAAAATAATGAATCGCTTATTCTTGTGTTTATTTTTGGGCTGCTTTTTAAGCAGCCCGATTTTTGGCGTGCCGGCCAATCCGAAAGCCATTGAAAAAACACAGCCCGACGGCACAAAAATAACGGCGCTGTTGAAAGGAGATGAAAAAATTCACTGGCTGGAAACGCCCGGCGGTTATACCTTGATGTACAACCCCGAACAATACATCGTATTTGCGGCAACCGACAACAGCGGCAATATGATCCCCTCGAAAATTATCTATCGGGGCGAAAATCCCGCAAAATACAGTCCTTCGGAAAACGACGCTATCGCAAAAATACCCCGGAATATCCGTTACAGCGCCACGCAAAAAGAGGCCTTGAAAGCGATTTGGAAAATAACCGGCGACAACGAAAAACGGCAGCTTTCGCAATCCGGCATTTCGACAGACGTTATCGGCGAAAAAAGAGCCATTTGTATCCTGATGAATTTTCAGGACAAAACGATGGTGAAAACGAAAGAAGAATTTGAAAACCTGTTTAACCAGTTGGGTTACTCGGCGGGAGGCGCCTATGGCAGTGTGCGCGACTTTTACCGGGAAAATTCCTATGGGAAAATGGACTTTATCGTTACCGTCGCCGGCCCTTATACCGCCGCTAAAAACGCCTCCGAGTACGATATGAATAGCTACGCCGAATTTGCCGAAGAAGCCGCACGCTTAGCCGATGCCGACATCAACTACACCGACTTTGCCAACGCCAATAATCAACTGGAATCATTCCACATCATTTTTGCCGGATATGGCGACGAATCCGTCGGCGATGGCCGGCAAATATGGTCGCATAAATCCGCATTGCGGGAAGCGATCACTCTGGATGGCGTTGCCATTCAGGTCTATTCCTGTTCCTGCGAATTAAGAGGCAAGACGGACGAGAATATCACGCATATCGGCACCGTTTGCCACGAACTTTGCCACGTGTTCGGCGCGCCCGACTACTACGATACCGACTACGAAGAAAGCGGCGGAAATTATCAAGGCACCGGCAAATGGGACTTGATGGCTGCCGGCAACTGGAACGCAGACGGCGCAAGACCCGCTCATATCAACATCTTTCAAAAATCCCTGTTCGGATGGCTGAACCTCGAAGAGTTATCTTCCGGCAAAGCCGTTATCGACATGCCCAATTCCACCGACAACGCAGTGGCGTACAAGATACCAATCAATCCCGACGGCGAAATGTACCTGCTCGAAAACATGCAGCAAACCGGTTTCAATACGAATGTTCCCGGACATGGATTGCTCATTTATCACGTTCATCCCGACGCGCTGTCCGGCCGCGCCGACAACCGCTCGCACCCGCAACAACTGTATCCGGTTTGCGCGGGAGCCATTGCGTCCATACCTGCGGCGGACGCTTCCACTTACGGACGCACGGATGTTCTCAGCGGAACCAACGAGATCAACTCACAGAAATGTCCGTTTCCCGGCAGCCAACATAAGACGGCTTTTACAGACGCAACTGTTCCGGCCATGTTTTCGTGGGAAACCAACAGCGTATTCGCCGGTAAACCGCTTACCAATATTTCCGAAAATCCGGCGAAAAAAACGGTCTCTTTTGAATTTATGGGCGGCAATCCCAGAGTAGAAACGCCGACCTTTTCGCCCGGTTCCGATTCGTATCCCGATTCGGTAATTGTCAACATTCTTTGCGCAACGGAAGGTGCAACAATCTATTATACGGTCAACGGCGACACGCCCGACAAGACGGCAACGTTGTACGTTTCGCCCGTCAAGCTCACAACGCCAACCGTATTGAAAGCGATCGCTTATAAGGACGGACTGGAGGACAGTTTCGTGGCAAGCGCTTCCTATACGTTTTGCGCGCTGGTCGATGTTTCGGCGGCAACTCACGTGCAAGACTTTGAGAACGAGTCGGGACTGGGATGCTGGAGTGCGGTGGCTGCCGATCCGGATAACACCAATGCCGATGCAACCCACAAAAACGGCTGGGGTATCCGAAGCGGCGTGGCTTATAACGAAAGCGCGAATGCCTGGCGGTTTTCTTCATGGAAAACGGCAACCGACTACAAACAGTATCTGATTAGTCCCCAGTTAGTTGTTGACGGTTATGGGAGAAAGATTAGCTTTTATTATAAAAAATCCAACACCAACTACGAAACATTTGCCGTAGGCTATTCCACGACAAACAATCAGGTTGACGGTTTCACATGGGGATCGCCTGTTACGGCAAACGGTTCCGACTGGGCTTTGTATAGCGACAGCCTTATTCCGTTTGACGCTAAATACGTGGCTATTCGTTATTTGTCCGAAAACAAGTACTATCTGTACGTGGATGATGTTGTTCTGGAAAAAACGAATACTTATACGGATATCACGGCCAATAAAGAGCTGAACGAAGAGCCGGTGATGCTTTTCCCCAATCCGAACCGGGGGGAATTTGTCATCGCCGTCCCCGGCGTTTCAACGGTAGCGATTTTCAACGCCGGCGGCGCAAAAATAGCGACGCAACGGATAAGCGGACGACATACTTTCTTCCTGCAAGAGAATGGCGTTTATCCGGTGCGGATTGTTTCGGAGAAAAGCGGCCAAGTGGTGACGAAAAAGGTGATTGTAGCGAAATAATTGCAGTGTCAAGTATCCAAATACAGCGCCGACTCCGGCCCCATATTGAAAAGTAAATCAATGATGCTCAAATTAGCTTGAAACCCGTATTTGTTTTCAAATACCTGATAATAGGGCTTGAAATCACGGTTAACGTTTTCTTTTTTCGGATGAATGGCTTCGCGCAAATCCGTGTCGCCTGCGGAAGGAACGACATATTCGTCCGAATAGGAAACGACCGGAGATATATCCAGCAATGAACAAATCAATTCCCGCAAGGATTCGTTGAAATCGAACAGGAATCCTTGCGGTTTTTCGTAAAAAGGCCGGAAATCGTCGGCGTAATATTCAAAGAAAGGGGTAGAATTATAAGCCGAAACAATCGCATTCCAATGCAAATGCCGCCACTCGCCGTGTTCGGCGATACGAATATCGCGAGTCGGACATTTGGGCGAATCCGGTTTGACCACCGGAATGCTCAATGTTTGCAAGCCGTTGGCAGAAGCGATGATGCAACGGTTGCGATAGGTTTGTTTCATGTAATTGTCCTGTTTTTCGATAATTGTCCGGTTGCTGTTGTGCATTTGCCGGTAATATTCAACAGGAGCTAAGTAGGCCGTCGACAGAATAAGCGTTTTACCGGCCACCATTTTTTATTGGTTTTTTACCAACCGGAACAGGCGTTCCCAGCGGATTTTTCCATCAAACAATCCTCTGTCTTTATCAAGCGACAGCCATATCAGAATCGGTTGACCGACAATATGATCTTCCGGTACAAATCCCCAGCAACGCGAATCCAGCGAATTATGGCGGTTGTCGCCCATCATGAAATAGTAGTCGTACTTAAACGTGTAGGTATTATCGGTCAACACTTCGTTGATATAGATTTTATCGCCTTCGCAACGCAATGTATTTCCTTCGTAATTTACAATGCACCGGGTATATAAGGCCAGATTATGTTTGTCGAGGACAATCGTTTTACCTTTTTCCGGAATCCAGAGCGGGCCGAAATTATCGCGTGTCCAGCCGGTTTCGTAACCGTAGGGATACGTACTTCCTCCGAAAGTATCCTGTTCGATCCGGATAGATTTAATCCATCCGCTTTTTTGCGCCAATTCCACAGCCTCTTGAGTTAAAGGAATCCGGTAAACCGGATTGTACTGTCCGGTTTCATTTTTTGAAATGCCGAGCATCTCAAAAGCATCTTGCGAGTAGGACTCCCGGTTAAGGAGATGCCGATCGTCTTTATTCACATTTAACTGCCTGAATTGTTTCTCCGTAAAAAAGGTTCCGTTCGTTTCAACAAAATAACAGAATTGCACCCTTGGGGGCGTAGGCAATGGTTCGCCGTTGATATAAACCGAATTGTCGATGATTTGCAATGAATCGCCCGGCATACCGATACACCGTTTAACGTAATTTTCCCTCCGATCGACCGGACGGTAAACAATATCGCCAAACGTTCGCTTATCGGAGTTTATTCTGTTCCAGCCGTATTGATACACTAAATTGTAATAATCTCTGTCCTGTGCTTTAAGGGCGACCGTATCTCCCGCTGGGAAGTTAAATACCACAATATCATTGCGTTTGACGGTACCTAATCCTTTCAGGCGTTTGTATTCCCAATACGGCCAGTGACTGTATGAGCGGGAATTAACGATGGGGAGCGTATGGTGAGTCAGCGGGAATGCAAGGGGCGTATTCGGAACCCTTGGCCCGTAACTCAATTTATTCACAAACAGAAAATCGCCGACCAGCAGCGTTTTTTCCAGCGATGAGCTGGGTATTTTATACATCTGAAAGATGAAAATATTGATGAAATAAACCGCGATCAGGGCGAATATGATGGCGTCGGCCCAGTCGGCCACGACACGCAAAGTGGGGTTCTTCGACTTTTTCCATCCGTTCCAGTGGATAAATTTGGAAATGTAAATATCGAAAATCACAATTTCGCCGAGTAAAAGCCAATAATTGTTATCCCATATTGCAAAAGCCAAATACAGGATGCTGATAATGGAAAACCGAATCCATTTCGTTTGGGAGGCATGAAGAATCCGGTCTTTGACCGTTGCCTGACTTGTATTTTCTACCGTTTCTTTATTCATGGAGTGCATATAATTAAAAATCCAACATATCGTTCATACTCAAAAATCCTTTTTTTCCTTTCACATATTCGGCGGCTAAGACAGCGCCCAAAGCGAAGCCTTTCCGGCTTTTGGCGTCGTGTTTGATACGGATAGTGTCGGCGTCCGATTCATATATTATTTCGTGGATGCCGGGGACTTCGTTTTCCCTTTTAGCCTGTATCGGTAAATCGGCGGCATTTCCTTCCGTCGTTTCTTTCCACTGTTTTTTTCGGTCGATATTTTCCAAAATCCCTTCGGCTAACGTGATAGCTGTTCCGCTTGGAGCGTCCAATTTATGAATATGATGCGTTTCTTCTATCCGGACGTCGTAAGAGGGAAAACGATTCATTATTTTAGCCAAGTATTTATTGACGGCAAAGAAGATGTTAACCCCGATACTGTAATTGGAAGCATAAAAAAAAGTTTTGTTTTGCTCTTTGCATATCGTTTTCACCTCATCCAAATGTTGTAGCCAGCCGGTTGTTCCGGCAACTACCGGAATATTCCGTTCGAAGCATTTTTTGTAATTGGCCAAAGCGCTTTGCGGACGGGAAAATTCGATAGCCACTTCGGCGGAAAGGAATTGCGGGGAATCGAAATCGTAGGGATTGTCGATATCAATAATCGAAACGATTTCATGTTGCCGTTCGAGAGCGATTTTTTCAATTTCATGTCCCATTTTGCCGTAGCCGATCAATGCAATTTTCATAAAGTTCAATGGATTTATTTCTTTACTTTGGCAATAACCGCTAATGTTTCCCGGCATATTTCGGTTATTTTATTCCACTCTTTGGCAGCGATAAGGTCTTTGGGGAAGAGGTTGGAACCCATTCCGACACAGGAAACGCCCGCATCGAACCATGCTTTCAGGTTGGCTTCTTCGGGTTTTACGCCGCCGGTAACCATCAATTGCGACCAAGGCATGGGCGCTTTCAGGCCTTTTACGAAAGCTGCGCCTAAAACGTCGCCGGGAAAAACTTTGCACAAATCGCAACCGGCTTCCTGAGCAAAACCGATTTCCGATACCGAACCGCAACCGGGCGTATAGGGAATTAACCGGCGATTGGCAACCTTGGCAACATCGGGATTAAACAGCGGCCCGACAATGAAATTAGCTCCCAGTTGAATATACAGCGATGCCGTGGGTGCATCTACAATCGAACCGGCTCCGACGATTAAGCCCGGACATTCTTTCAGTGCGAATTTATTTAATTCTCCGAATACTTCGTGTGCAAATTCGCCCCGGTTGGTAAATTCAAAAGCGCGTATTCCTCCGGCATAACAGGCTTTGGCTACATGTTTCGCAATTTCGACGTCCGCATGATAAAATACGGGAACTACCGCCGTCGAAAACATTGCCTCTAAAACCTGTAATTTATTATATTTAGCCATTTTACATTTATGATTTACTAAGTATTGAACCTTGTTTGCATTTTCTCTGCTACATTTCTGCGGCAACAAATATACTGCTTTTTTGTATTCTTTTTCGTATCTTTGCCGGACTTTTAAAAATAAATGTCTTTGAATTGTCCTGAAGACTTAAATAACTTACAATAATTAAGCGTGTTACAATTTCTAAGTTTAGCCAGCGGAAGTAGCGGGAACTGTTATTATCTGGGTAGCGATGATTACGGTATCCTTTTTGATGCCGGCATCGGCATTCGTACGATAAAAAAAGTCCTCAAAGAACACCGGATAGGTTTGGAGCAGATTATGGCCGTATTTATTACGCACGATCATACCGACCATGTCAAATGCGTGGGCAGTATCGGCGAAAAATACGGGATTCCGGTTTATGCTACCGAAGCGGTTCATGCCGGTATTGAGGCGAATCATTATGTAAGTGAAAAACTCCATACTTCCCGCCGGATTATTGAAAAGGAACAGCCGGTTTTGATTAAAGACTTCAAAATTACGGCGTTTGATATTCCCCACGACGCCACTGATTGTGTGGGTTATTTGGTGGATTATGCTCATCATAAGTGGGTACTGGCAACGGACGTCGGTCATATTAGCGAGATTGTCGCTCACTATCTGCGAGTTGCCAACCATTTGGTTATCGAAACCAATTACGACCGCGAAATGCTTGCCAACGGAAATTATCCGCCTTTCCTGAAAGCCCGCATCATGAACGGAAACGGTCATCTTTGCAATTCCGAAACCGCCGAGTTTCTGGCCGCCAACTTCGATTTACACCTCAAAAACATCTGGCTCTGCCATTTAAGTAAAGATAATAATCACCCTGACTTGGCTTACAAAACGGTGGAAATGGCGATGAGGCAATACGGCATTCGTATCGGCAAAGATGTGAATCTGGTTGCGTTGAAACGCGCGGTCCCTTCCGAAATGTACTTGTTGGACGTTAATAACCTATAATAAATCCCCAATATATTTTCATAATTCAAATAAACGCATTACATTTGCAGCGGTTTTTGTAAAATAACAATAAAAATGGCGACTTCCGAAATTTACAGTTTATTACACATTATTAACTTCCAAAGTTTGGAAGTTGACGGAATTATGCGTACACACACACACACACACACACACACACACACACACACACACACACACACACACACACACACACACACACACACACACACA
>JAISNS010000206.1 GCA_031276105.1 Dysgonamonadaceae bacterium | reverse complement strand
ATGTAAATTTCATTTTTTTCATGTACCTTTGTGCCTTATTTTTTAACAAAAGTAGATATAAATATTTATGAGCAAAAAATTTGCCGAATACAACCAATTGAATTTATCCGGCATCAATCAGGAAATTCTGGAGCGCTGGGAAGCGAATGACGTTTTCCATCAAAGTTTGGAAATCAGGAAAAACTCACCCGCTTTTGTGTTTTACGAAGGCCCCCCTTCCGCAAACGGGATGCCGGGAATCCATCACGTGATCGCCCGAAGCATTAAAGATATTTTCTGCCGCTATAAAACAATGAAAGGCTTTTTGGTGAACCGGAAAGCCGGTTGGGATACCCACGGACTGCCGGTGGAACTGGGCGTTGAAAAATCGTTGGGTATCACCAAAGAAGACATCGGCGTAACGATCTCCGTCGAAGACTACAACGCCGCCTGCCGGAAAGATGTGATGAAATACACCAAAGAATGGGAAGATCTGACAAAGAAAATGGGCTACTGGGTCGATATGGAACATCCCTATATTACCTGCGATAACCGCTACATCGAAACTCTTTGGTGGCTGCTGAAAAAACTGTATGATAAGGGATTGCTCTATAAAGGTTATACCATTCAACCTTATTCGCCGGCAGCCGGTACCGGATTGAGTACGCACGAACTGAATCAACCCGGCTGCTACCGCGACGTAAAAGATACAACCTGTACCGCCCAGTTCAAAATACTGAATCCGCTTCCCGCCATGTCCGCTTTCGGGGAAGCCTTCTTTTTGGCCTGGACAACAACCCCATGGACATTGCCCTCCAATACAGCGCTTTGCGTAGGCCCCAACATCGAATACGCCGCCGTCCAATCCTATAATCCCTATACCGGACAGCCGATTACCGTCGTTATGGCAAAAGAATTGATCCTTACCCATTTCAACGAAAAAGCAAGCGCTATCCCGCTGGAAGATTATAAGCAGGGCGACAAACTTATCCCTTTCAAAACGGTTGCGTCTTGGAAAGGAAGCGAACTGGCCGGTATGCGCTACGAACAGTTGATTCCTTGGGTGAATCCCGGAGAAGGCGCCTTCCGGGTCATTACCGGCGACTTTGTTACCACCGAAGACGGAACGGGAATCGTACATATCGCCCCTACTTTCGGAGCCGATGACGACCGCGTCGCCAAAATTCACGGCGTTCCACCTTTGATGTTGCTCGACAAAGAAGGAAATCGCCGTCCGATGGTCAACCTCACCGGAAAGTTTTATCCGCTGAATGCTTTGGATGCCGGATTTGTAGCCGCCTCCATGAATGAATCGCTTTATGCCGGATATGCCGGACGGTATGTGAAAAATGCTTACGACAACAGTCTCACAGACAATGATCCTACGCTGGATATTGACCTCTGCGTGATGCTGAAACAAAATAACCGGGTGTTCAAAATCGAAAAGCACGTCCACAACTATCCACATTGCTGGCGTACAGATAAACCGGTGCTTTATTATCCGCTGGATAGCTGGTTTATCCGAACAACTGCCCTCAAAGACCGGATGATTGAGTTGAATAATACGATCAACTGGAAACCGCAATCGACCGGCACGGGACGTTTCGGCAAGTGGCTGGAAAACCTGCAAGACTGGAACTTGAGCCGCAGCCGCTTCTGGGGAACGCCGCTCCCTGTTTGGCGAACCGACGATGGAACGGAAGAAGTCTGTATCGGTTCGGTAGCCACATTGATCGAAGAAATCAACCGCTCGGTTGCGGCCGGATTCATGGACGAAAACCCGTTCAAAGATGTAACGCCCGGCGATTTTTCCGAAGAGAATTACGGAATCAACCGCCTGAATCTGCATCGTCCTTATGTCGATCAAATTGTTTTGGTTTCGCCCTCCGGTAAGCCGATGAAACGCGAAAGCGACCTGATTGATGTCTGGTTCGATTCGGGCGCCATGCCATACGCGCAGATTCACTACCCGTTCAGCGCGCCGGAAGGCTTGGAAGGAGTATTCCCTGCCGACTTCATTGCGGAAGGCGTTGACCAAACCCGCGGCTGGTTCTTTACCTTGCACGCCATTGCCGTGATGGTTTTTGACAGCGTTTCGTTCAAAACAGTTGTTTCCAACGGGCTGGTTCTGGATAAAAACGGAAATAAAATGTCGAAACGTCTCGGAAATGCAGTCGATCCGTTCGAAACAATTGCCGTTCACGGTTCCGACCCTTTGCGCTGGTACATGATTACGAATGCAAGTCCGTGGGACAATATCAAATTCGATCCGGAAGGCGTAGAAGAAGTCCGCCGCAAATTTTTCGGCACCCTCTACAATACCTATTCGTTTTTTGCTTTGTATGCCAATGTGGATGAATTTGAATACAACGCGCCCGCCGTTCCGTTTGCCGAACGTCCCGAAATTGACCGCTGGATTCTTTCCCTCTTAAACTCGCTGGTGAAGGACGTAGATGCGTTTTATGCCGCTTACGAACCCACGCGCGCCGGACGGGCAATCAACGATTTTGTAAACGACAACCTGAGCAACTGGTATGTTCGCCTCAACCGTAAACGTTTCTGGGGCGGCGAGATGGATACCGACAAACTGTCGGCTTACCAAACTTTGTATCTCTGTTTGAAAACCGTAGCGCAACTCATGGCGCCGATCGCCCCGTTCTATGCCGACAAATTATATCTCGACCTGATGCCGGTGGAAAAACCTCTTTCCGTCCACCTCGCCGATTTTCCGGTCGCCGACGAATCGTTGATCAATCAATCGCTGGAAGAACGGATGCAGATCGCTCAGGATATTTCCTCGATGGTACTGGCTTTGCGCCGGAAAGTAAACATCAAGGTTCGCCAGCCGCTTTCTACCCTCATGATTCCGGTTTCGGACGACCGGCGGAAAGCCGCGATAGAAGCGGTCTCTCCTTTAATCTTGAGCGAGGTAAACGTTAAAGAAATTAAATACGCAGATAACACTTCCGGTATTTTGGTAAAGAAAATCAAGCCGGATTTCAAGAAATTAGGCCCGCGCTACGGTAAAATTATGAAAGAGCTGGCCGGTGTTCTTGCCGGACTGTCGCAGGAAGCCATTGCGGAACTGGAACAAACCGGCAAGATCGACGTATCCGTTGCCGGCCGGTACGCCGAAATTACGACCGGCGACGTAGAAATCCTTTCGGAAGATATTCCCGGCTGGTTAGTTGCCAACGACGGTAAATTAACGGTAGCGCTGGATATAACGCTCACTGCCGAGTTGAAGAAAGAAGGCATTGCCCGCGAACTGGTAAACCGGATTCAAAACATTCGCAAATCGAACGGTTACGAAATTGTGGACAAAATCAATGTCGTCATTCAATCACATCCGCAGGTCGATGAAGCGGTCGAAAGTTTCAATGATTATATTGCCAATCAA
>JAISNS010000165.1 GCA_031276105.1 Dysgonamonadaceae bacterium | reverse complement strand
TTCCGCACCGCTTGGGCATACCAAATCATTTGATCAAGCGTAACCGGAAGCGTCGTTGTATTTCCGGCCATTACGTTGGACGCCGAATCGCCGACCAGTACGACGTCGATTCCGGCTCTGTCGATGATGCTTGCCATCGAATAATCGTAAGCGGTGAGCATGGCTATTTTTTCGCCGCGCTGTTTCATTTCCGTCAAACGATGCGTCGTTACTTTCCTGCTATTTTCTGTATAAGTAGACATGTTTTTTTACTGAGAACTGTAATTTTGCGGCGCAAAGGTATGTGAAAAAATCGAATTATATACCCGTACAGATAAAAAAACAAAAGAAACATTGCATCATTACAGAATAATGACTACTTTTGCAACCGTTAAAGAAAACGGAAAGTTGCCGGAGTGGTCGATCGGGCCGCACTCGAAATGCGGTGTACGGGTAACTGTACCGGGGGTTCGAATCCCTCACTTTCCGCGCATAAAGTCGCGTAATTCAGCGGCTTTTATCATTTATAAGGAATTACGGAGGACTTCAATTGGACACAGATAGACAATAATCGACATGATTGTACTCTTTTTTCGTACAAATTTGAAAGGAGTACGAAAATTTCGGCGAATAAAAATTTTATTTAACATAATGGATAACGTACAGTTACGCTTTGTTTTCGACAGATTGAAGCAAGCAAACAACGACACGAAAAAAGGACTTCTACAAATTGAAGCACGAAAATCGGGCACTAATGTAAAAAAGTTAATTTCGACCGGCGTGCATCTTTATCGGAATCAATTTTCAGACCGGAACGACTTTACCTGCAAGAACCACAATAACGCCCCTGCGATTACCGGCAAAGTTACTCGAATGTTCCGGCAGATCGAAGCTTTTGCTCTGTCGGATAAATGCAGTTGCTTAGACAACATCCGGAATTGGAACTGGAACGAATCCGAAATTCATTCCGTTGTGGAATTTATACGCGATTCTTTGCGAAAGCGAAACCCATCGGCGGCCATAATGGAACATCATAATGTTTTGATTCGACAAATCCAGTACCGCGGATTTTTCCGGCGCTTCACTGCCGCCGATCCGCATCTGTCCATTCACTCCTGCCGTTCCCAAAATAAAAAGAACAGCCCATAAATAAAATCTTTTTTTCATCTTTTTAATTGATTTAATAAATTGATAATTAGTGTTTTTTCTTATTTGAATTATACTTGATAACCCGTAAATGGTTTTCGATAAATTCCCGCACGTCCGCTTCCGAATAATAAATTTTCTGAATGACGGAAAACGGTCAGGCCGTTACTCATCCGCGTTAAGAGTTCTTCTTTGCTCAACATGGAGTTGGTGATTTTTGATTAAGTTCTGCAAATGTTCGTCTGTCCGGCGAATGGTGTTTTCTTTTAGCAAACGTCTGATTTCGTTGATTTTGTAAAACGTTTTTCCCCGGATAAGGGAATAGCTGACTTCATTCCTTGCGCGCAGCCGTTGCAGCATCCGTTTGCTGATTTTCAGATATTTATTTTTTCTGAAAACAGCAAAATCGGGTCAAAAATCCCTTATATTTTGTAATTTACTGTAAATCATAAATTTAATTACAAAAACAGCATAAAATAGACGTATTTTAAGGGAAAAATGGAGGAAAAACGGGAAAAAAAATATACCCCAATCTTTAGACGAAAAAAAAGTTTGTCAAAAAATGAAACAAAATAGCCGGATAAGCGAATGAACCGGCTGTGACACCACTGACGCTAAGAACTCGGAAGTGGGTATGTATTTTTGGTTTTTACCAATGGTAAAAGATTAATACAAAAAGGTTTCAAAAGAGTTGTTTTTTGAAAAAAAGTTTGTAAATTTGCACCGTAGTTTTATGCAGACACAAGGGGGACAAAAGCAACCGGATATAATTTGTTTAATTCCGCTCTAAATCGTACCCCTGAGAACTGAAATGAAAACCAACTTATTGATATTTAGCTACCTGTAGATAATTGTGTATTCCTGTGTGTGTGTGTACGCATAATTCCGTTAACTTCCAAGCGATGGAAGTTAATAATGTGTAATAAACTGTAAATTTCGGAAGCTGCCATATTCTTTGTTGTTGTTTTACAAAAATCGCTGCAAATGTAATTTGTTTAATCGGATTATGCAAATGTTCGGCTAAATCTTTTTTAAGGCAAAGCATTTTAATTAGAAATTAAGAATTAGGAATTAAGAATTGGCGCAAAGCGCGAAACGTCTAATTTTTAATTCCTAATTCTTCATTCTTTCGATTTTCGTTCGTCGGTGTATAATCTCAAATATTTTATGTACATTTGCGCCCTGTTTACAAAACAGGTAAAATTTTAATTAGAATGCAGAAAATACGGAATATTGCTATCATTGCTCATGTCGATCACGGCAAAACAACTTTAGTTGATAAAATGTTATTAGCCGGAAAACTGTTCCGGGACGATAAAACCGAATTAGACCAGTTTCTCGACAGCAACGATTTGGAACGTGAACGTGGAATTACAATCTTGGCAAAAAATGTATCCATCAATTACAAAGATTATAAAATCAATATCATTGATACGCCGGGTCATGCCGATTTCGGCGGAGAAGTAGAACGGGTATTGAACATGGCCGACGGTGTCCTGTTGCTGGTCGACGCTTTTGAAGGCCCTATGCCGCAAACCCGTTTTGTCCTCCAAAAAGCAATTGCCTTGGGACTGAAACCGGTAGTAGTTATCAACAAAGTAGATAAACCGAATTGCCGTCCGGAGGAAGTGCAGGAAATGGTTTTCGACTTGATGTTTTCCTTAGATGCAAGCGAAGATCAGTTGGATTTTGCAACCATTTACGGGTCGGCTAAACAAGGCTGGATGTCCGACAACTGGAAAAAACCTTCCGGCAATATCCTTCCGCTCTTAGACGCTATCATCGAACATATTCCGGCGCCCGAAATGCTGGAAGGAACGCCCCAAATGCAAATCACTTCGCTGGATTATTCCAATTATGTAGGCCGGATTGCCGTAGGGCGCGTTCACCGGGGCGAATTGCGCGAAGGCATGGATGTGGCGCTTTGTAAACGCAACGGAAATATTATCAAGTCGCGCATCAAGGAACTGGATGTTTTTGAAGGATTGGGCAGGATTAAAGCGCCTTCGGTGAAATCAGGCGATATTTGCGCGATTGTCGGTATTGAAGGGTTTGAAATCGGCGATACGATTACCGACCTGGAAAATCCCGAACCTTTGGCGCCCATCGCGATTGACGAACCGACAATGTCGATGCTGTTCACTATCAACGATTCTCCCTTCTTCGGGAAAGATGGGAAATATGTGACTTCCCGCCATATATACGAACGGTTGATGCGCGAATTGGACAAAAACTTGGCTTTGCGCGTCGAACCGTCCGATTCGGCCGACGCTTGGATTGTTTATGGCCGGGGCGTCCTGCACTTATCCATTTTGATCGAAACCATGCGCCGCGAAGGATACGAATTGCAAGTCGGTCAACCTCAAGTTATTATTAAGGAAAAAGAAAACATCAAATGTGAACCGGTCGAACAGCTTACCATCAATCTTCCGGAAGAATCTGCCAGTAAAATCATTGATATCGTAACGAAGCGCAAAGGCGAAATGCAATCAATGGAACGCAAAGGCGACCGTATTCTGCTGGAATTTACGATCCCTTCGCGCGGGATTATCGGCTTAAGCAATCAGGTATTAACCACTTCGGCCGGCGAAGCCATCATGGCTCACCGCTTCCTCGAATATCAACCGTGGAAAGGCGAAATAGAAAAACGGCAAAACGGCTCTATCATCGCTATGGAAACCGGTAATGCTTTTGCTTATGCTTTGGATAAACTTCAGGATAGAGGCCGGTTTTTCATCTTGCCGCAAACCGATATTTATGCCGGACAAATCGTGGGAGAACATACCAAAGAAGGCGATTTGGTTGTCAATGTTACCAAATCAAAGAAACTGACCAATGTACGCGCTTCGGGAAGCGACGATAAAGTCAAATTATCGCCGCCCGTCATTTTCAGTCTGGAACAAGCGTTGGAATATATCAAGGAGGATGAATATGTAGAGTTAACTCCTGCCGCTATCCGGCTAAGAAAAATAATCCTTGACGAAAACGAGCGGAAACGGCAAAGCAAAAAGTAATGTTTTCACTTCAATCTTAATTAATAAAATCTACCGACAGCCCAAGTTTCAGGATAGTGGGATTGACCGGATAGTGAGGCACGGAAAAATATTCGGGGGGATTAATGTAGGCGGCGCCGGCATTGTAATATTCGAGGAAAAAGCGCGTTTGTTTCAGATGACAATTGAGAAAACCGCTGATGAGCGGATAATTACCGACTAATGTTTCATGTTGCAGGCGAAACATTTGCGTAGCCGGTTCGTAAGCCGGAGCATAATATTTAGTCCAATAATGGACATTCGCCCCCATTTGTACCGTCAATACCTTGGAAACTTTAAATTCGATGAACATGGTTGAATAAAGACTCAAATCGGGTAACGGGAGGGTTGACTTATCGCTCGTTTGTTGGAAAACAGCCTGATTGTTCCAGTGAAAAGCTTTGTAATGCAGGTTTTGTTCCGCCCGAAGCGCCAAGACCTGTATGTTGCCGGAATGTTGTTTGGGATATGCCGCCGGATCAAAATAAATATAATTCGTTACATTTTCTACTCCCAGTCCGACTTTCGTTTTCGTATGCGGAACAGTCAGTTCGCCACCAAGATACACCTTTTTTACCTTGCTGAAATTATTTTCCCACTCAAAATATTTGCTCCGGTAATGATTTTCGTAATAAGTAGGCGACAGGTTTTTGATATGTCCCCACACGTCGACGAAAGCCGTATCTTTCAGGATAGGAATGCGCGTCTGAATGTGGCCGGAAAGCTCCATATCGCCAAGATTATCTCCTAATACTCCGAGACTTCCTTTTGCGTCGTAACGCAATATCTTCCCTTTTCGTTTGGAGAGTTCGCCTCCGACATAGGTTGATCGTTGGTTGGCTTCGTGTTGGATGGGAATGGTATCCATCATCGTATAACTCCTGAAATCCTGAGTGATGAAAGCCGTCAAGTCGAATTTAGCCCACGAACTGAATCCTTCGCGCATGGAGAGCGCCAGCGTGTTGCTCAACATCCAATACGAAGTGGAATCGTTGGCCGCTCGCCCGTTCTTAAAGAAATTGTCGCGGTTGTTATAAAAATTATCGAGATTCAGCGAATCCTGCGTATAGAAACGTTTCTTTTTATTCTTATAATCAAACGTATAAATAATTGCCGATACCGGAATGAAGTCTTTAATCGTATCGCCCTCTTCCGATACTTGTTCCGTATTCCTTTCAAATCCCAGATTGTAGTGATAATTCAGGTAAATGCGGTTTCCTTTCAATTTACTCCATGTGCGATCCAGATGAGTTTCAATGTCTTGACTTCGGATAGCGTTGGATGTTATGTAGTCGGGATGGGAAATGTAGCGGTCGTCGGTAATTCCGCCGTTTTCGGCGTTAGTATAATCGGACGGATTGATAAAAAGGTGCATCTGATGGCGATCGGAGAGGTAATTGCCGAAGAAAACCCATTCCAAATGCTTGGAAGACTGCGAACTGTAAAACCCGCGGGCATAGAGGTAATCGACGTTGGCGCCGACGTTCAGTTTTTTACCGAAATTAATGGACAATAAGGCCTGCAAGCGTTCTTCCATGTTTTGCCGGCTTCCCGCCCGTTGGTACGAAATATTGGAATGAGGCGTTTTGGTATTACTGAAATTGAATTTGCCCGGCGCTTGGGCGTAAATGTAAAAAGGATCGTCGAACATAAAGTGGGAACGGTCGGGGCGTTCAAAGAAGATTCGCGATTCGGCCGGCAATCCCAGATTACCTAAGTAAGCCATTGCCACCGAATGGCCTTCCACATTTGTCCGGTGATAATATTCGGTTAAAGCCGTATCGGGTTTTCCCGGAATGATTTCACCGGTTCGTTCTGTGATTTGCCAATAATTAATGGTTTGAGTAGTATCGACCGGAGTAGCAACCTCCTGACCCGAAGCAATTAATTGCCCGGTTAAGAAAAAAAATATAGCGATCTTCTTTAACATTCGTTTCTATCCGGCGTTTGCTTCCCGAATGATTTCCATTCCGCGAAGAATAGCTTTTTCGTTCATCGGCAAGAATTTGTGATGGCGTTCGGGTAATGATTTTTTCAAGCCGGCCATCACGCTTTCCAGTTTTACGATAGGAGAGGTTTTCAGCAAACCTCCGAGAATAATCATATTAAACGCTTTAGACATGTTTTCGGCAGAAGCCGTGTTCATGGCGTCCACTTCGTAAATTCGGATATCGTTGCGTTTGGGAGGTTGAGTAATCCCGTATCCGTCGTAAATCAAGATTCCTCCCGGCTTAACGCCGTTTTCAAACTTGGCCAACGAAGGCTGATTGAGGATGATGGCAATGTCGTATTCGTTCAAAACAGGCGAAGAAATACGTTCATCGCTTAAGATGACGGTTACATTGGCTGTTCCGCCCCGTTGTTCCGGGCCGTAAGAAGGAAACCATGTTACTTCTTTATTTTCCATTAATCCGGCGTATGCCAGAATTTTACCCATACTCAAAACGCCCTGTCCGCCGAAACCGGCTATAATTAATTCGTGTTGCATACTGTTTATCTGTCTTTTAAAATACCCAAGGGATACATTGGAAACATATTTTCAACCATCCATTTATTTGCCTGATCGGGAGTCATTTTCCATCCCGATACGCAGGTAGAAACAATTTCTACGATGGATGCGCCTTTTTCGTTCATAGCGTTTTCGAAGGCTTTCCGCAACATCTTTTTGGCTTTTTTTACGGCTGCCGCAGTGTGTACCGATTCGCGGGCAACTAAGCAAGTTCCTTCCAGTTGCGCTAATAAATCACAGATTTTCAACGGATAGCCGTTCAAAGCGACATCCCGTCCGTTGGGCGAGGTAGCCGTTGGCATGGCCAGCAGGGTAGTGGGGGCCATCTGTCCGCCGGTCATGCCGTAGATTGCATTGTTGATGAAAATAATTACAATGTTTTCTCCGCGGTTGCAGGCATGAATGGTTTCGGCGGTGCCGATAGCGGCCAAATCGCCGTCGCCTTGATAGGTGAATACCATTTTGTCGGGATTCAAGCGTTTCACCGCCGAAGCAACAGCGGGCGCTCTTCCGTGAGCAGCTTCTATCCAGTCGATGTCGATGTAGTTATATGCAAAAACGGCGCAACCGACCGGCGCTATTCCGATTGTTTTTTCTTCCAACTCCATTTCATCAATGATTTCGGCTACTAATTTATGTACCACTCCGTGCGAACATCCCGGACAATAGTGCATCGGGGTATCGTTCAGCAGGCGCGGTTTGTCGTAAACCAGATTTTCCGGTTTTATTATTTCGGCTGTTTCCATAATCATTTTAATTCTTTTAATTCATTCAACACTTCCCGGGGCGCCGGGACGATTCCACCCAAACGGCCGTAATGGTTTACGGGGATTTTACATTCTACCGCCAGCCGGACGTCTTCTACCATTTGTCCGGCATTAAGTTCTACGGTTAAAATTCCTTTGACTTTATCTTTGTATTCGTTCAACCGTTTCGCAGGGAAAGGCCAGAGGGTAATGGGACGGAAAAGTCCTGCTTTGATTCCTTCTTTCCGGGCGATATCGATCGCTTTCTGACTGATGCGCGCGGCCGAACCGAATGCGACAATCAGGTAATCGGCGTCTTCGCATTGAATTTCTTCGTACAGGACTTCGTTTGCTTCGATTGTTTTGTATTTGGTTTGGAAGCGGATATTGTTTTGTTCCATAATGGAAGAATCCAGTTCCAGCGAAGTGATGATGTTGGGTTTGCGGTTTTTAAGTTTGCCTAACGTTGCCCATGGTTGTTCGGCGCGGATTTCTTCTTCGGTTTTGCGGGGGCGAAATTCGGGCAGCACTACTTTTTCCATCATCTGACCGATAACGCCATCGGTGAGAATCATGGCGGGATTATTGTATTTGAATGACAGGTCGAATCCCAACGCAACGTGGTCGGCCATTTCCTGAACGGAAGCCGGGGCGAGGGTAATCAAGCGGTAATCGCCATGTCCGCCGCCTTTTACGGTTTGAAAATAATCGGCTTGGCTCGGCTGGATGGTTCCCAGTCCGGGGCCTCCGCGCATCACGTTAACGATCAGTCCGGGCAATTCGGCGCCCGCCATATACGAGATTCCTTCCTGTTTGAGGCTTACACCCGGGCTTGAGGAGGAGGTCATGACCCGTTTTCCGCAAGCGGCTCCGCCATATACCATATTGATTGCCGCCACTTCGCTTTCGGCCTGTAAAACAACCATTCCGGTTGTTTCCCAAGGTTTTTCTTCCATTAAGGTTTCCATGATTTCCGACTGCGGAGTAATGGGATACCCGAAATACCCGTCTGTTCCATAGCGAATGGCCGCATGGGCTATCGCTTCATTTCCTTTCATCAATTTTACTTCTTCGGCCATAAATTTTTTCTGTTATTGATCAACCGTGGTTGATTTTTTGTTTATATATGGTGAGACATCCATCGGGACATACATATCCGCAGTTGGCGCAACCGATGCAATCATCGGGATGGAGTATTTGCGCATAATTATACCCTTTGGTATTGACTTCTTTTCCCAGAATCAGTACATTCGTCGGGCATGCTACTACACAGAGGTCGCAGCCTTTGCAGCGTTCTGTGTTAACAACAACTATTCCTTTAATTTTTGCCATATTTTCGATTTAAATATTCGGATATAAATCATTTAATCTTTTCAATTCTTTTCCTAAATCTTTTTCCGGATCGTGCGTGATTTTAATACCTTCTTTCAGCGTTTGTTTGGCTTTCCGGTGTTCTCCCATATTAAGGAAGTACGTACTTTTATACAAATAAAGCGAGTCTATGGACGGAAGGATTTCGATTGCGTTATCCAAAAAGCAGATGGCTTCATTCCACATTTCCATTTGCGAACAAATATTGGATGCCACAATGTTAATCAGGTAACTTTCGGGAAATAAATGCAGGTATTCGATAGCATTTTCCAGCGCTTTCGCATAATTGCCGTTGTGCTCGTAGGTTTGTATTAAGTGGAGTAGATTTTCTTTTTCGCTATAATTCAGACTTTTCGCAAATTCAAAGGCGTCGATGGCTTTTTCCGGATTGCCGGCGTCGTTATATGCGATTCCTAAGTGATGCCACGTGGAGCCGTCGAACGGAGCGGCTTTGGCGATGATTTCTCCGTATTCGAACACTTTTTCTTTTTCGCCCAGATATAAATAATTGTGAAGCAGTAACCAGTAATATTCCGTACTTTCTTCTTCGCCGAACAGTTTGAATGCTTCATCAATAATGTCGATCGACGCTTCGTAAAGCCCGACTTCATGCAGGGCTTCGCCCATTATCTGATAGAGGATGGATAATTCTTCTTTTTTACCGGCATACTTGGTTTTTGTTTTACGGAAAAATAGAAATGCGTCTTCTTCCATACCTAAATGGAGGAGTGCGGTCAAATAGTGTCCATCCGGCCAGATTTCGCCCAAATCTTTATATTTTTCAGCAAGTACAAGCAGGTCGTTCCATTTTTCAAAATCGTTCAATGTCAGAAGAATATCATAGATCATATCTTCATCGTCGGGATAGACTTTCAAGGCATAGGCAATCGTTTTTTTTGCCTTGGCATAGTTGTTTTCCGTCATATAGATTTCGATAATATCGTTCAACTCTTCCGGATCGTAAAATCCGGACGATCGACCGTCTTCTAAATCGTTGTCCCATTTATAAAAGAAGTCGGGATAAGAAACTTCTTCGTTTTCTTCTTCTTCGGAATTGAAATATAAATTATCTTCGTCAAACATTTCTTTATTATTTAGTGATAAACAATTGATAACCGATAAGACATAAAACATTAGACATTAGATAAAAAACAAAAGATTCTTTTAGTTTTTATTGGCGATTTTACTCCATGAATCTTTTAACGAAACCGTACGGTTGAACACCGGCTTTCCTTCTTTAGAGTCAGGATCGACATTAAAATACCCTAACCGCTGAAATTGGAAATGTTCGAACGGTTGCGCGTGTTCCAGTTCTTTTTCCACGCGGCAATTTGTTTTTACAATCAGTGAAGCCGGATTCAACAATTCGCGGAAATCTTTTTCTTTTTCTTCGCCCGGATTTTCGGTTGTGAATAAACGGTCGTATAAACGTACTTCTGCCGGAATACTGTGTTGTGCCGAAACCCAATGCAACGTTCCTTTTACTTTACGGTTACTTTCTGGCATACCGCTTTTTGTAGCCGGATCGTATTCGGCGTAGATTGTTTCGACAGTTCCGTTCGCATCTTTTTTACATCCGGTACATTTAATGATATAGGCATTTTTCAGGCGAACTTCCTGTCCCGGCGTCATCCGGAAAAATTTCTTGGGTGCATCTTCCATAAAATCTTCTCTTTCGATAAACAATTCGCGGGAAAAAGCTATTTCGTGGCTTCCCATGCTTTCGTCTTCGGGATTGTTGGCAGCTTCCATCATTTCTACCTGTCCTTCGGGATAATTGGTCAGGATCAGTTTAACCGGATCAATGACTGCGGAAACCCGTTTGGCTCTTATATTCAGGTCTTCCCGGATAGAATGTTCCAGCAAAGCCACATCAATGATTCCTTCAAACTTGGTGTAACCGATTTTATCAATGAATTTGCGGATGGATTCGGGCGTATATCCCCTGCGGCGCAAACCGGTGATGGTCGGCATACGGGGATCGTCCCAGCCGTTTACCAGTCCGTCCTGTACGAGTTGAAGTAATTTCCGTTTACTCATCAGGGTATAAGTCAGGTTCAGGCGGTTAAATTCAAATTGGCGGGTGCGGTAATCGCCGTCTTCCGGATGTAACTGTTTCAGTTCATCAATGAAATAATCATACAAAGGGCGGTGCACTTCAAATTCGAGAGTACAGATAGAATGTGTAACTCTTTCGAAATAGTCGCTTTGTCCGTGAGCAAAATCGTACATCGGATACGCTTTCCATGCAGTTCCCGTCCGGTGGTGCGGGTGATGAATCACCCGGTAGATAACAGGGTCGCGAAAGTGCATATTAGGAGCGGCCATATCAATTTTGGCTCTCAGAACCATAGCGCCTTCGGGAATTTCGCCGCTGTTCATTTTTTCGAATAATTCCAGATTTTCCGTTACGGGACGATTCCGGTACGGGCTTTCGGTTCCGGCTTGGGTAGGCGTTCCTTTCTGTTTGGCAATTTCTTCCGACGACTGTTCGTCGATATACGCTTTACCGGCTTTAATCAGTTGGACGGCAAACTCGCGGAGTTGAGGGAAATAGTCGGACGCATAGAAAACGTTTTTCCACCGGTAGCCCAACCATTGAATGTCTTCCATAATAGAATCCACATATTCAACCTCTTCCTTTGATGGATTCGTGTCGTCGAACCGGAGATTGCAAATGCCGCCGTATTTTTGGGCGATGCCGAAGTCCATGCAAATAGCTTTAGCGTGGCCAATATGCAGATAGCCATTCGGTTCCGGTGGGAAGCGAGTTTGTATTCGTCCGTTGTTTTTACCTTCCGCCAGATCTTTTTCTACAATCAGTTCAATGAAGTTGAGACTTTTTTTATTTTCTTCAATCCTGTTATTTTCGGCTGTCATTTTGTTCTATCATTTTTCAGCGGACAAAGATACATGAAATTTTTGAATTACGCACAACGTGAGTTTATGAGTTATGAGTGGCGCGAAGCGACGCTCAGTAGCAAGTGATGCAATAGATATTCCCTAACCTCATAAACCTCATTATTCATTTTATTATGATAAGGAAGTAATGAAAATTTAAAATTATTTCACCGAAAGGTTGCATATTCCGAGTAAACGAATTACATTTGCAGCGGTTTTTGAAAAA
>JAISNS010000084.1 GCA_031276105.1 Dysgonamonadaceae bacterium | reverse complement strand
GATTTCTCCAACAATAAATACGTATGGTAATCTCTCACCAGCGAAGGAATATCATGCTTTAGCATCGTAATAACTAATTTTAGGGAGGCAAAGTTACATGAAATAAATAATATTACACCATTGATGAACCCTCAAACGCGCTTTGCGCCCTCGTTTACTCGTTTACTTGTTTACTCGTTTACTTATTTACTCGCAAATAAACAATCTCTCCCGTACTTGTAATTCCTTCTATCACGATAGCATAGCCATCAAGACCGTCCGGCGTGTGAAAGTCGAAAGAAGCATTTCCCGCCTCGTCGGTATGGATGTTGGGACGCCAAAATAAAGTCGTCTGTCTGTCCGGAACGAGGTATCCCAAAGGGCTTATTCTCTTGGTATTGAAACGGGTGCGTTCTGTCTGGGACGGATTGAAGTTGCCTTTTTTGGTGGTGAAAGCGACGACCCCTTTTCCGCCTCTCGACCCCCAAATGACGGTGTTGCCGGTTTTATAAACGTCCACCCGTTCGATGTCCATCAGATTGATTTGGTCTAAATCGAAATCCGTGTATTTATCGAAATCGTTCTCTTCGGCAAACGATTCGATGATAACGCCGTCGATGGCGATCGCCGCGTAGGGCTTGCCGTAAATACTGGTGGCTCCCCGCACGATGGCTTTGTCGTCCTGAACGGTAACGCCCGGAATCCTCCGCAGCAGTTCGTGGACGCAGGTCGCATTCAATTCCTCTATTTTCCGGCTGTCGAACGAAACATCGGCCATGCGGGAATAAAAATCACCCGTCGTTTCTTTGGGTTTCGCTTTTATTTCCACTTCCTGTAAATGAATCGTCCGTGTTCCCGGAAACAACGTTTCAGCTTGTTGCTCTGCGTTTTCCGGTAAATCCGGCTGTTGGATGGGCGCAAGAGGAAAAAAGGCGCGCGTTACCGGAGGAAATTCATCTTCCTGCACCTGCAAATGCACGCGGTCGTCGCCTTTATTCGAAAACGCTTGCAGGATAAACGAGGTTTTGTTGGGAAAATCCAAGCCGGTAAACGAAAAATTCCCTTTTTCGTCGGTCGTAGTTTCGTCGGCGTAGCGGTTTTCCAGCGACAAAATACGCACTTTGCTGTTGGCTATGCCTTTGCCGCGAATCAGGCCTTTCACCGAGCCGGATATTTCCTGTCCGGATTCGATAAAGCCGTGCGATTCGGCCATCTTTCCCTTGATTATTTCGGAAATGTTGTAGCGTTGCCAACCCTGCGTCAGCATCAAGTTGTCTAACGCTTCGGTCGACAGGGGATCGTTGGGTTCGAAATAGAAAGCCGGATTTTCGACGTAGCCTCTTAAATCCGAAGTTAATAAAAAGTGCGTGAGGATATTGGCGGTCGTATCGACGGCTGTTTTCGCGTTGTCTGTTACCGAAACGGAAAAATTTCCGGTAAGCGGTCGATTGTTTTTATCCCGCAATTGCAAATTCACGATTACGTGTTCTCCCGGCTTACAATGTTCCCTGTTCGTTTTCAGCGACAAATGCGCCTGATCGTCGTTGAGGCAAAACAGCAGCCGTTCGCTCAGTAGATTCAGGTTTTTGTCCAAAAGAAGCGCCGACAGGATGCCGGAAGGGAAATCTTCCTTCTTCAAACTCAGGAAGGGTAGGGTGGGGTTCCACAGCGCGGCGTATCCCGCAATTCCCCTTGAATGAATGATTAAGAACAGCGAATCGCCGGCTGCAACGTCCGGCGAATGATTGACCGCTATCCGTATATTGTTTCCTTCCCAGCGCGCCGACAAGGCATAAGCGCCTTTTTGGGCGGCAGGCAAGGGAAAGCGTTTGACTTTTCCGTTGTCGTTTTCGACTTCGGCATAATAGGTTTTTCCGGCTTCGGGGGTCAGCATGAAATGCCCCACGCCTCGGTGAAGCGATTGGAAAGCATCGGCGACCGGTTGGCCGTTGTTATCGTAAATGCGGCCGGAAATGGTTTCGCCCCATCCGGCGGCGTTGATTGCTTTGAATGTGATTTTGCACGCCACGCCTTCCAAGAGGTTTCCTCCTTCGGGGAAAAAAGAAAGCGCGTAGTCTTCCTCCGGCCTGTCCTGCGCCTTCGCAACGGCAGCGGCAGACGAATGGAGGGGTATGTTTTTATGGAAAAAGAAGTCTTCGTCCATTCCATAGAGTGTTCCTGTATAAGCTCTTAAGGTATAATTTCCCGGTGTTTCGGGGAGTTTGATTTGTCCGTAAGATTCGTCCGGCGCTATCCGCACTTTTTCCCGTCGGACAACTCCCAACTGCGAATCAATGAGTTCGATATAAACAAACCGGCTGTATTCCGAAGGGTAATGCACCACGGCGTCGGTCGGATAGACCTTGAACCGGAGCGTTTCCCCTACAAAATAAGCCGGTTTATCGGTGTGTACATAAATCTTTTCCTGCGGAAACAGTTCTATTTGTTGCATAAAACGGTTTCGCAGCAGATCGACCGAGAGTTCGTTTTGACTAAAAACGTTTCCCGAAAGAATCAATGCTATGAACAGGAAAAGAAAATGCTTCATCGTCAGTCTGTCATTGCGGGCTTGACCCGCAATCCCCATTTAGGCTCAATCCTCGTCATCATCTTCTCCCGCTTCGTAGCTTAAAACAACGTCTCTCTCTACGAGCGATACATTGCCTGCAGCATCCGCACAATAGACAATAAAATGGTAATTCCCTGTTTTATAAGGGTTCCCGTTTTTATCAGTTGCCGGAATTTTAATATCATGATGATGGAAAGGCACGTTTTTGCCTGAAATCGTCCAAGTGGAATCAAGAGCAAACGGAATGGAATCCGTGGCAGATGAAGCGACGTCTTCCCTTGTTGCAGAACGATGAGTTCCATGATTATCAAAATTATCGTGGATATTTACCCGATAAGAAGCCAAGGCTTCGTTATCTGAAAATTCACCTTCAAAATGGACGCCATGTTCACCTCCGATTTGTAAAATGGCGCCATCTTCCGGTTCTTCCAGATTGATCACCGGTTTGGTTGTATCACCATCATCACACGAAACAAATAAAAAAGAAAAAAGAGCCGTCAGGCAAAAAATAGATATATAAATATAAGTTTTCATTTGAATAATTTTTTAAAAGGTATTTTAATAAGAATTTGCAAGTTTCGTCCCGGTTCGGGAATTTCCATCCTCCGGTAAAAACTTAAATGATTGAAATATTTTGTACTCAACAGGTTTTGCACGGAAAGGGTCAATTCCATTTCCAATCCGCCTGTTGAAAGATTAGTCGAAGCTCCCCAATGAATCAGGGTTGCTCCGGGGGTCGAATCTTCATTGGCTGCATTCCGGTTTTGCGCCGCTATACTGTGAATTTCCAGATAAGTCTGAAACTTCTTATGCCTGTATTCCAGCGTATTTCGGAAAGAAACCGGCGGAGAAAAACTCAAAGAGGTATGCTCATGCCGGTTATACGTATAAACATATTCCCCGTTAAGATGATAATTCATATCATTGAAAAGATTGATTTCCAACGATATTTCAGTTCCGGCAAACAGGGCTTCCGTTTCCGTAAAACGATAAATCTGTCCGGCATCCTCCAGAATAGACCATTCGCCCGTAGGTCGCAGGTAAATGTAATTATCGAACCAGCTAAAGAAAGGCATCATACTGAATTTCAGCAGTTTATTTTCCAATGTGTAGGAAAAATCCCATTGCCATGCTTTTTCGGAAGACAAAGACGCATCGCCTTGTTCGTGCCGGAATGTTCCGTGATGAACGCCGTTAGACGCCAATTCATTGGCTCCGGGCAATCGAAAACTTCTTCCTATATTGGCTTTAATCACTTGAGCATTATCCGGCGTCCAGACAATTCCTAAAGAACCGGAAAAGTCTCCTGAATGAAAATCCACACCGTAGCTCCGCCATTTGTAGCGTTCTATTTTATCCGGTGTAATGTCTTTTCCTTTCAGATGAATTTCCAGATAAGGGTCTGAATACGCAGCAATGTTCATCCTGCCGCAATCGTAACGAATACCTCCGCTAATCAGGAATTTTTTATTCGGGCGATGTGTCGTCAACGCAAACAATCCGGTTGTAAACCGCTTATATTTAGGCAATAAGAAAGAATATCCGGCAATAGCGTTTTGTTGGTATTGCACATCCCAACCCCATGTATGTTCCCAATCCTCAGAAACCGGTCGTTTTACTTTTACCGTAGAACTGAACGTTTGCAAAGAAAATTCCAGTTCCTTGTCCGGTTCTTTTTCCGGCACCGGCTGATTATTCCCGTAATGCGTATGAAAACGGCTCCATTCCTGCCGGAAGTTATCCTGAAATCCGGCGTCCCAGTAAGCGATCATTTTATCCCAAGCATATTGTTGATGCGTCGAGATTTTCAAATGATTGACATCGCTGTACGGTAAACCGACGTCCCGATTATTTCCATCTTCTTGAACGGATGCAAGATTAGGAATACCATGCGATCCGGGGAAAAATCCCATTTTCTGATATACATTACTCAGCGAATAATCAGCAATATAGCGGCTACTACGGTAATTTGCATAAAAAGCTGTATTTTGTTCTCTACCTGCCGTATTTTTCAATTTTCGTCCGTAAATAGGTATCTGCCGGGTCAAATAAACGATGGTATCTGTCGGTACGCGATAATCCCCGAAATGCTGTTCGGAGTAACGGAATTTGGTAAACCAACGGTCTTTTTTCACGCCCATCATCAGGGAGAGGCCTGCATTTTCGTTGGTCGATTTTCCCAAAAGGACAACTTCCCCCAAGATTTGATTTTCTTCGGGGGGGAGGAAAGGC
>JAISNS010000043.1 GCA_031276105.1 Dysgonamonadaceae bacterium | reverse complement strand
TTTCTGACAACACCCTCTAATTTGAAAATATAGATGGCTTTAGGGAGGTTTAGTTCATGGGCGCTATTACCCGATTTAATCTTAATTTCAAGTACTTTATTACCTATAATTGTAATTATTTCCAAACGGCTATTGACAGGCGCATTTTTTATATACAAAATATTATTTACCACACTTAATTCAGGCAAAACAATCTCTTCCGAAACAGAAATCTTCTCTTTCTTGTCTTGAGAAAAAAGAAAACCCTGAAACGAAACAAATAAAAATAAAACAATTAAGAGGTAAATTCTCTTCATATTTATATACTTACCTGATTTTGCTGCAAATATAATACTTTTGTTTAGATTTCGTAATTAAAATTCGAAAAATAATTAGTTCTGCTGCAACGACTGACGGGAAACGAATGGAATAAAAGATTTAATTGTTTCATCTACAATGTAATAAATATCCGCATCCAAATGTCCGGCGCTTGAATGTATTTTATCTTTCGATTTTCCCAAACGGACAATCACCATATTTTCATCAGGAACAACAAGAATACGTTGCCCCAAATGACCTAACATACCATAAAACGGCGGACGATGCCTGTTGTCCGTCCAAATGGAATAACCGTATTTTTGCGGTTCGCCCGGATCAAAGGCTTCGGCATTGGGCGTAATCATCCGTTCGATAAAAGCCGAATCCAAAAGTTGCCGGTCGTTCCAACGACCTTTTTGAAGCAATAATTGCCCTAATTTGGCAAAATCACGGACATTGCTGTGCACGCAACAAAAAGACTTTTCGATGCCCCCGCTTACCGACCATAAAGCATCATGTTCCATTCCCATCGGCTGCCAAAATTCTTCCGATAAATATTGCGCCGGACTTTTCCCTGTAGCCCGTTTCAATACAATAGCCAACAATTGCGTATCGGCCGACGAATATTTATAATGTCCGCCCGGCCGTTGGCTGAAATGCCGCTTCAGCAATTGTTTTTCGATGTCGTTGCCATAATAGGCTTCCGTAGTCATATTGAGCGGCGTATAATAATTTTCATCCCAATCGAAACCCGACTGCATCGACGATAAATGACCGACGGTAGCCAAACTACCCAATGAATCGCTTAAAAATTCGGGAATAAAATCGGTAATCCGTTGATCCATCCCTTGAATGTAGCCTTGTTCAATCGCTTTTCCCAAAAGCATGGTGGTAATAGACTTCGCCATTGAGAATGAATTGGTCAAACTCTCGTCCGAATAACCATCCCAATATTCTTCGTACAACAACTTTCCATCTTTAATTACAGCAAAACCAATGGTTTGAAAATCTTCCAATTCTTTCCGTAAAGTATCCGTCAACCGGATTTGATTGTATTGCTCATGCAATTCCCATTTCTGCGGCGTTCCCGCTCGAATAATGTTATTATCGAAATCCGTATGATCATCAATATTCGACGTCATATAGCCTTTCAAAATTGTTTTTTGAACTGCCCGAACAACGTAGCCGTTTCCTGAAATATATAAACCGGCTATAATCAAAATAACAACACTAAAAATCGTCAATAAAACCGTCAATAAAATTTTGCCTGTCTGCTTCATATTTGTCATTAATAGGTTTCCGAACTCGACGTTCAATTATTCCCGACACAAAAGTAATCATTTTTTTGACTATAGCGTAAAAGCCCGGGTATCTTTATGGGTGGATAACTCTTCGGGATATCCGCTAACTTTCCCCTTACTTGCATTTTGTCACTTATTTTTCTGCAAACATCGTTGATTTAAAATATTTCAGTAAATTTGCGCAATTTTTAAGTATGAATTGTATGAAAATTGGTATTCCTAAAGAAATTAAAAACAATGAAAACCGGGTTTCGTTGACTCCCGGCGGCGCTCATGCGCTGATTCAATACGGACATGAAGTTTATGTTCAAACGCAAGCCGGCCTAAACAGCGGATTTAGCGACGATGCGTATGAAGCGGTTGGAGCACAAATTCTTTCGTCGGCAGAAGAAATCTTTTCCGTTGCCGAAATGCTTATGAAAGTCAAAGAACCGGTTGAAAGCGAATATCATCTGATTCGTCCCCGGCAATTGGTATTTACTTATTTTCATTTTGCAGCCGATGAAGGTTTAACTAAGGCTATGATAAAGAGTAATGCGGTTTGCCTGGCTTACGAAACGGTTGAAAAACCCGACCGTTCGTTGCCTTTATTAATTCCGATGTCGGAAGTCGCCGGAAGAATGTCGGTGCAGGAAGGCGCTAAATATCTGGAAAAACCGCAAGGCGGAAAAGGTATTTTATTGGGTGGCGTTCCGGGCGTAAAACCGGCGAATGTGTTGATTTTGGGCGGTGGCGTTGTGGGAACGCAAGCCGCTTTCATGGCTGCCGGCTTAGGTGCACATGTAACAGTGATGGATATTTCGTTGCCGCGCTTGCGTTATTTGAGCGAAATCATGCCGGCCAATGTTGATACCATGATGTCGAGCCGGTACCTCATTGAGCAATTTCTCCCGAATGTGGATTTGGTAATTGGAGCCGTGCTGATTCCGGGAGCCAAAGCGCCTCGCCTGATTACGCGCAAGATGTTGCAGTTGATTCCCCCATCTTCCGTCCTTGTGGATGTGGCGATTGATCAGGGTGGATGTTTCGAAACTTCCCGTCCGACGACGCACACAAATCCCGTTTATGAAGTCGATGGAATCCTTCATTACTGCGTGGCCAACATTCCGGGAGCTGTCCCGATGACTTCAACGGCGGCTTTGACCAATGCTACGTTGCCTTATGCCCTCTCTTTAGCAAATCTTGG
>JAISNS010000039.1 GCA_031276105.1 Dysgonamonadaceae bacterium | reverse complement strand
TATCTGAAAGATTCGTTTGAGATTATCGCTTCGAAAGCCTGCAAAGCGCCTCTGAGAACGCGAGATATACTGTATGTCAAGGGAAAAACGGCGAGCAACGACACTCTGCATTTCTTCGTCAATCATCTGCCGTCGAAATGGGGCGGCGCGGCTTCGGACAACAGCAGAGCGCTTGTCGCCACAGTGTTGAAACAGGCTGTCGATTCGATATTCAACGAAGATGTTAACGCAAATATCTGCGTCATGGGCGATTTCAACGATTATCCCGACAGCCGGTTTGTCAAAGTTTTGGACGCGAAACCTCTGCATACTAACGTCGGCAACGGATACCTTTATAATATGTCGCTGCATTTGCAGGACGATAATCAGGGGACTATCAAGTTTCAAAATAAATGGGAACTGATTGATTTGTTTTTTGTGTCGGGGAATTTGCTGTTCGGTCGAAGCGGATTGACCTGTTCCGCCGATGATATCGAAATATTTAAAGCCGATTTTCTCTTGGAAACGGTTACCGGCGAAGGGGAATCACCGAAACGAACGTACCGGGGTCCGGCGTACGTGGGCGGATTTAGCGACCATCTGCCGGTGATTCTGACGTTCGGAAAACGGTAAGGCGCGCAGTTTTGCGAGTTCGCAAGTTCTGAAAATAAGGAAGTCACAAAATAGACGAAGAATTTAAAGACCGGATGCCGGAAATAAAATTGAAGGGATAATATTTAATTTTGTCGATATGCCATTTGGAATAATAGCGTTGTCCGGCTCGATGCAAAATGTAACTGCAATTGATTTACAGTCATTTACAAAACTGCGGCAAAAATAAGGTACATTAATCACAGAAGTATCAATATTATTAGCATAGTTTAAACTTTGATTAACATTTTTTATTGAAATCTAATCAAACCCCTGCAATGTGGGTTAAGGGCAAAGAAAAACCGCTGTAATGACGTGTATTACAACGGTTATTGATATGTTTTTATGGGTTTGTTTATAGGCAGTTATTTCCCGATACAAAAGTTCTTGAATATATTCCCCAGCACCTCGTCGGTCGTGATTTCGCCGGTGATTTCGCCCAGATAGTGCATACACTCGCGGATGTCTTGCGCGAGGAGGTCGCCGGAGAGTTTGTTTTGCAAGCCGGCTGCGACTCGCCCGATGGCTTCGAGTGCGTGACGCAGGGCTTCGTAATGGCGCAGGTTGCTTATCACGACTTCGTTTTCGTGTTTGTCCGGCAAGCGGGCGGCTTGCAGCAGGGCGCGTTCCAAGTTTTCGGTGTTCTGTTTGTACTTGGCCGATAGATAAATGCGCTCGGCGGGGACATGGGGCAAAAATTCTTCTTCCAAAATCAATTGTTCTTCCGGGCTTATTTTGTCGATTTTGTTGAAAACGATGATCAGTTGTTTGTGCTTGGTTCGGGGGATGATTTTGTCGGCGATGTACTCGATTTCCTTGTTGAAATGGGTGGTGTCGATCATCCAGATGACGATCGAAGCCTGGTCGATTTTTTGGAAGGTGCGTTTGATTCCCAGCGATTCTATTTCGTCGCCGGTGTTGCGGATGCCGGCCGTGTCGATGAAGCGGAAAGCGATGCCGTCGATGTTGATGACGTCTTCGATTGTGTCGCGCGTCGTTCCGTGCACGTCGGAGACGATGGCTTTTTCTTCGTTCAGCAAATGATTGAGCAAGGTCGATTTGCCTGCATTTGTTTCGCCGACGATAACGACCGGAATTCCGTTTTTGATGGCGTTGCCGAGGCTGAACGACCGGACTAATTGCGTAATCACCGCCTGGATGTCGCCGGCCGATTGGACGAGTTTTGCGCGGTTGGCAAATTCGACGTCTTCTTCGCCGAAGTCCAATTCGAGTTCGATCAGCGAAACAAAGTCCAGCAGTTGTGCGCGGAGGCGCTGCAGTTCGGCGCTGAATCCGCCGCGCATCTGGTTCATTGCCAGCCGGTGTGCCGAAGAAGAGGTGGCGGCAATCAGGTCGGCAACGGCTTCGGCTTGCGACAAATCCATTTTCCCGTTGAGGAAGGCCCGTTGGGTAAATTCGCCGGCGCGGGCTAAGGTGCAGCCCTTGTCTAACAATTGTTTCAGTATTTCCTGTTGGATATAAATCGACCCGTGGCAGGTTATTTCAACCGTATCTTCGCCGGTATAGGAGTGGGGCTGGTGGAAAACGGCGACCAATACGTCGTCCAAGGCCTTGCCGCCGATGCTTATTTCCCCGTGGTTCAAGGTATAGGGAAGTTGGGCGACAAGGGTTTTTCCTTCCGTATGGGGGGTAAACACTTGGTCGGCAAGGGCGATTGCTTCGGGGCCGGAAATACGGATTACGGCGACGCCTCCCGTTCCGGGAGCGGTCGATAAGGCGCAGATAGTGGAATGATTAGTCATCGTGCATGTAAATTTAAGCGGTGATTTATATTCTGTTTAATACTTTATTAATCAAGTCGGGAAACGACGATTGGTAGCCGGTGTTCATTTCGCCGGAATAGCGGCCGGCGATGATTAGGCACACGGTCAGCGCGCGATGTCCCATCAAACGGGCCAGCCCGGACAGGGCGGCGCTTTCCATTTCGTAATTGGTCACCCGTTTTCCTTCGTGTTCAAACGATTCCAAGCGGGCGTTTTGTTCGGGATTGCTCAACGCCAGGCGGACGTGGCGGCCTTGAGGGCCGTAAAAACCGCTGGCGGAAATGGTAATCCCCCGCACCATGTCGTGGCCGATTTGGTTCAGAAGCGTTTCGTCGGCACGAACAAAGTAGGGACGTGCTAACTGCCTGTTCCAATGGGTGTGTGCGACAAATTTTTCGGCTAGCGCCGCGTCGTTGACGGCTTCGCTTCCTTGATAAAAAAACAGGAGTCCGTCCATCCCCATCGAGATTTCGGAGGCGACATACGAACCGATGGGACAGAACGGTTGCAAGCCGCCGGAAGTGCCCATCCGCACCAAAGTCAGTGGGTGGAAGTCGGGTTTCACCTGTCGCGTCTCCAAATCGACGTTGGCTAAGGCGTCCAATTCGGTTAGGACAATGTCTAAGTTGTCGCACCCGATTCCGTGCGACAGCGCCGTGATGCGTTTCCCGCGATAGCTTCCGGTAATGGTTCGGAACTCGCGGTGTTGTTGATCCAATTCAATGGAGTCGAAATGCGAAGCCACGAGCGGCACCCGGTCGGGGTCGCCCATCAAAACAATCTTGTCCGACAATTGGTCGGAACGCAAATGAAGATGGAAAACACTTCCATCTTCATTGATCGGCAGCTGATCGGCAGCAATCATTTTTTTTATGAGTGACAAGTGACAAGTGACAAGTGACGAGTGACAAGTTGGTAGTGACGAGTGCCGAGTGCGCGAAGCGGTGTTTATTTAGCACGCTTCGCGCACTTGTCACTTGTCACTCCCAACTCGTCACTTGTCACTCCCAATTTTGTCGGAAGTTTTCGCCACCGGCTTTGCAATGCTTTCCCGCATTTCGGTGTCGGCTTGGATATTCTTCATTTTATAATAATCCATGATGCCCAGGTTGCCGTTACGGAAGGCTTCGGCCATTGCTTTGGGGACTTCGGCTTCGGCTTCGATCACCATGGCGCGGGCTTCTTGCGCTTTGGCTTTCATTTCCTGTTCGGAAGCGACGGCCATGGCGCGCCGTTCTTCGGCTTTGGCCTGTGCGATGTTTTTATCGGCCTGCGCCTGATCCATTTGCAATTCGGCGCCGATGTTTTTACCGATGTCGATGTCGGCGATGTCGATCGAGAGGATTTCAAAAGCGGTTCCGGCGTCTAAGCCTTTTTTCAAGACGACTTTGGAAATGCTGTCGGGGTTTTCCAGCACTTCTTTGTGTGTTTCGGCGGCGCCGATCGAGGCGATAATGCCTTCGCCTACCCGGGCGATAACCGTTTCTTCGCCCGCGCCGCCCACTAATTGCTTGATATTGGCGCGAACCGTGATGCGGGCTTTGACCAGCAATTGGATGCCGTTCTTGGCAACCGCCGCAATGGGAGGGGTGTCGATGACTTTCGGATTGACCGACATTTGAACGGCTTGAAACACGTCGCGCCCGGCCAAATCAATCGCCGTTGCCATTTGGAACGACAAATCAATGTGGGCTTTCTCGGCCGAGACTAAGGCGTGAACGACCCGCTCAACGTGACCGCCGGCCAAGTAATGCGCTTCCAACTGGTCGCGGGTGATGTTTTTCAGCCCGGCTTTGTGCGCTTCAATCATGGCGTTGACGATGATGGGGGGCGGAACTTTCCGCAAACGCATCAAAAAGAGTTGAAGCAACGAAATGTTGACGCCCGACGCTTTGGCCGTAATCCATAAAACGAACGGCACGTAGTAGAAGAAAATAGACAGCAAAATGATTGCTGCAACAACGAGTACAATCCAGATAAATACACTTGGTTCCATAAAATTTAGTTTTTATTTAGTGATGAAAAATTGATGTTTATGCTTTTGTTTTCACCGTCAGCTGTGTTGCGTGCACTTTGACAACCACGACGGCCGTTTCTTCGTCGATAAATTCGCCCAGCGACTTGGCTTCCATTGTCACGCCGTTTACGCGGACTTTCCCCATCGGATTGAGGCGCGAGAGGCTGACTCCTTCGTCGCCTTCTTTGACTTGCAACGAGTCGCCGGAGGCTACGGTCGATTGAATATCGGTTTTCAACGCAATCGTTTCCAGCGCTTTCGATTTGATGAGCCAAACAAAGGCTATTCCGAAAACGACGATAGACGCGATGAGTGTAATCGTTCCTCCCGATGTACCTAAATGGCTGTAAGCATACCAGATAGAGCCGATGTAAAAGAGGCCGCCGGCAATGGCGGCAAAGGTAATTCCGGGAATGAGGAAAATTTCGAGCAGTATTAGAACAATTCCTAATAAACAAAGAATGATGACAATTGCTATATCCATATTTTTTGGGGTGTTATGATTTTATTGTTGTTGTTGCCGCAAGTATCTTATTTCCAAATTGCGGGCGTTCGTCATCGCTTCGTTGCAGGCTACCCATTGTTCGGGCAACTGCTGCTCGCGACGAAGGATGGTTTCCTGCAGGGATTTCCGTGACTGTGCATTTCCCGTCAGATAATTGCGGCGCAGGTTTTCCAAGTCGGTTTCCGCTTTTTTCGCCTCTTGTTCCAAGTTTTGCGCTTTCAGGAAAGCTTGTTTAGCGGCTGTATTCTTGAAATCATTCAAGGTGTAATAAATAATGTTGTCGTTGACGACAAAGAAGAAATCGCGCTTTACTTTCGTCTGTTCGTTCTTGATATTCGTCCGGACGTTGTGGATGTAAGCGGAATAATTCATGTCTTTTTTCCACGTATCGCGGATAGCGGTTATTTTCGCCCGGCTGATTTGTTCGGCTTTGTCGTCCGATTCGATGGGCGTAATTGCTTCGTTGGGAATAAAGGTATAAACGACCACGCGGCCTTCGGCCTGAAAGCGGTCGGTAGCAAAATAGCCGATCGCATTGTTTTCGTCAATAACCATTAAATAGTCGTTGGCAATCGAATTGAACGGCATTCCCATTTGCGAAGGCGCTAAGTACGTATCGTTTCCGGAATTATACCGGGTGACAAACAAGTCGTAACCGCCGATCGAGCCGTTGCCGGTCGAAGCATAATAGACGGTCAACCCGTCTTGCAAGACAAACGGATAGTTATCATTGCCTGCCGAGTCGGACGGCAAAGTCAGCGGCTTTCTCTCGCTCCATGCTTCCTGTATTTTGATTTCGGTATAAAGCCGGTAATACCCGCTTGTGTTTTTTTCGGCAAAATAACGCTTGTCGTTCAAAGGATTTATATAAGTTGTCCGATTATCGGCATACTCTAAGCGGCCGGCTTCGCGGCTGATTAAATAGGTTTTCAGGAAATCCTTTTTATCGACAATCACGCTGTCGATTATCTGAATGTTTTCGCAGTGAGAAATAAGGCGCGCCGCCCGTTTAGAACGGTCTAACAACTGGTTTATATCCTCCGTTCCGGTTGTTTTTTTATTTTTTTCCAAGAGTTGTAAATAGGTTTCATAGGCCTGAGCGGATGCTTCAAAGTCGTAATTCAGGTAATGCAGTTTTCCGAGCGAGCGGTAGGCTTCGATGATTTCTTTGGACGCTGCGTAATTCAAATATTTGGCTGCCGCTTGCCGGTTGCCGGTTTCGAGCAGGCAGTTGCCGTACCACTGGTTGTAAGAAGCATTTTTGGGCGACGATTTGCAGGCAGACTCAAAGGCAGGTAAAGCGTTGGCGTAATTTCCTTCGGCATACAGTTTTTTAGCTTCATCAAGTGTTTGAGAATAAACGGCGACCGGTAAGAAAATTAAAAACAAAACCAAACATTTCATACTTCTAAGCATTATTTATACTTTTGAACGACAAAGATACATAATTTTAATGTATATTCAAATTCTTTTTTAATATCTTAATATCAAGCCGGTTAATTAAACTTGGTAGAACGGGAAAATGACTTATTTGTACATTTTTCGTCGATTTCAACCAATTAATAGCAAATAACCCTAATCTTATGTAGGCAATTATGTAGGTTAATTAAGCCTAATCAAGAGCTGTTAATACAAATTAATTAACATGTACACAATTAATTTAAGAGCAAACCCTGTTCACGGGTTTCCGGCCAAGTCAAAATTGAAATGATTTTTTACCGTCCCGGCTACGCTCGCGTGCCAAAAGTAACTAATGTTAGCGGAAATGCCAAAGATTGGGACGAAGTTAAAAGAGAAGCTATGAAAGCATTGCCAAACAGTGGGAGAAAGGAGGCAAGAAGTTACTATTATTTCAAAAGAAATTTGGAACAGTTCACCGAAGAGGTGTATAACAGAAAATTTTCTACCTATTACTTTAATGAAATAAAGGAAAGTTTTATAAAGGATTTTGTACTCTACACGCAGGAACGTGGCACAAAGAACGGGAATAAAGCAGGTCTGGTTCCGAAGTTGAAATTGCTGTACGGGGTTTTCTTTTACTCAAACAAACTGTTGAACATGCCGGATACGGATGTCAAAGTATTGGAATGTGCCAAAGAATATATCAAGCGAAAAAAGGGAACTCCGCAAACCATCAGTTATGACTTGATTTGCCGGATAGAAAAAATGGATAAGAGTAAATTTTCGAAACTGGAGCGGTTTTATATTGACGTATTTCTGTT
>JAISNS010000032.1 GCA_031276105.1 Dysgonamonadaceae bacterium | reverse complement strand
GTGTGTGTGTGTGTGTGTGTGTGTGTGTGTGTGTGTGTGTGTGTGTGTGTGTGTGTGTACGCATAATTCCGTTAACTTCCAAAGTTTGGAAGTTAATAATACATAATAAACTGTAAATTTCGGAAGCTGCCATATTTGTTATTGTTTTACAAAAACCGCTGCAAATGTAATTCGTTTAATCGGATTATGCAAATATTCGGCTAAATCTTTTTTTGGGCGAAGCGGATAGCCGTCTCCTATACGTTGCTCCCCTGTGTATAATCCGGAAAATTAATGCTAACTTTGCCGGAGTTATGTCAAATTAAATAAATTTATCCAATGAACAAATTAATTTCTTCAGTAATTATGGCCTGTATAGGTTTTTCCTGTTATGCGCAAAACATTGAACTTCCGGCTCCGAATAAAACCGGCGGGAAGCCGTTGATGGACGCATTGAGCGATCGACGGTCTACCCGTGAATTTTCCGATAAGGAATTGAGTAAACAAACGCTTTCCGATTTATTATGGGCGGCTTACGGTTTTAACCGCGAAGGAATGCGGGTAGTTCCGTCGGCCAATAATAAACAGGAATTTACGGTTTACGCGGTGTTGAAATCAGGGGTTTATGTTTACGACGCGAAAGAAAACATCCTGGTATTGAAAGTTGCCGGCGATTTTAGGGAAAAGACCGGCAAGCAGGATTTTGTAAAAGTAGCTCCTCTTAATCTGGTTTATGTAGCCGATTTGAATGTTACTTCCCGCGAAATGGCCGGCGCCGATTGCGGTTTTATTGCACAGAATGTTTATTTATATTGTGCTTCAGCCGGTTTGGGAACCGTAGTCCGCGGCTGGTTCGACGGCGACGAAATCAAAGCGGCTTTCGGACTGAAAGGAAAACAGACGCCGATATTGACACAAACCGTGGGATATAAACGGTAAGGCCTGTTTCCGGCAAAATCAACCGTTTGCTGCAATCAATTGCATCAGGTAAACATCTATGAATCCGGCTTCTGTTTTAATCCACGAAAGCAGTAAGCCGGATTCTTTATATCCGCTTTTGTTGAAAAGTGTGTAACTCGCCTTGTTGCGTTGCGGTACGTATGCGTATAATTGCTTCAACAGCAAAAAACGGAAAGCATATTCCGTCATCAGTTGCAAGGCTTGAAATCCAAATCCTTGGCGCCGGTAAGCGGCGTCCACCAAAATACCGATTCCCGCCCGGAGATTCATCGGGTCGAAATCGTATAAATCAATCGTACCGATAGAGTTCCCGCTCTTTTTTTCTTCTATCATCAGACGCAGTTGGCGCGTTTGGAAAATATCCATCGTCGAATTGGAGAGATAATCCCGCAAGGCAAATTTTGAATATGGCGTCAGTGTAATGCCGTTGCGCCACAGGGTGGAATCGTTTTCCCAGCGGTACAAAATGTCTAAGTCTTCGGGTTCCAAAGCCCTCAAAATGATGTTGTTATTTTCGAATAAAGCCATAATTTATATTTCTTTAAATCCGCTTTGAGGGAATTCACTTATTTCTGTGATTGCAAAAACAAACATAAACAATAGAATTTCCCATGGCGACAAAAATACAAAAAGTTTCTCAGACAGTCACCTCTTTTCGTAGATGCGTAGCATGTCTTCATCTTTTTTGATGGTGTCCGCACTCAAACACCTAAAACAATCGAAGGACTAATACCCAGTCTTTTACTCATTTTTCTTGCCACAGACAAAGTTGGCTCACTTTTTCCCGTCAAATAATCGCTAACACGGGAAGGGCTTATTTCGAGTAATTTTGATAATGATTTTTGATTTATATCCATCTCAAACATCCGAAGTTTGATTACATCAGACAAAGACGGTTCACCCAAAGAAAAGTATTTATCCGAATAATCGGCAACCATATTAGAAAGGAGTTCTAATTCAATGCTGTTTGGGTCATCTAACGGCGTGTTTTCATCTACCGTTGGAAGGAGTTCTTCCACTCTGTTCACAGCCCACTTATACTGAATTTCGTTTTCTATTTTTGCCATAGCCGTATTTTTATATTGTTAAACAATTTATTTTATCATATTCTTTATGAGTGCCTATGAAACGAATATACACAAATCGGATTGTAAACTTAATCACGACAACCAAACGGTAATTATTGCCTTTGATATTGAAAACATAACGTTGATTTCCAACGCTATCTACGCTGTTGCAGGATTTCTTTATATCTGCGAAACAAGTCCACTCGCTTTTTTTAACAGTAGAAACCCAATCTTGAAGCGCTATCTTTGAGTCGGGATATTTTTCAGCATATTCTTTTAACCGTTGCTCTGTAAATATTCTCATAAGCCATTAATTGTACACAAAGGTAACAAATGAATTTCAATATGCAAAACAAAATACCGAAAAATGAATTTTCAGTATCCTTTGCTCACCCTTTTTCTAAGCCGGACAAGCCGGAGGTGGAAGGTACACGGTACACGACAGGAAATCTCATTTTTTCAATGCTTAATTATTCTGCTTTTTTACAAGAATTTGAGGAGTATAGATACTAAAAATATTGCTTTTTATTTGCATATCTCGATTAAACGAATTACATTTGCAGCGGTTTTTGTAAAACAGTAACAAATATGGCAGCTTCCGATATTTACAGTTTATTATGTATTCTTAACTTCCATCGCTTGGAAGTTAACGGAATTATGCGTACACACACACACACATACACACACACACACACACACATTCAGGCGGTTCAAGGCTAAAGGTAAAAGGGACAGGGGAAAGGATACAGGATATAAGGTGCAAGGTGCAGGAGCGGCAAAGTCGCGTACCCTGCACCTTTTGCTTTTTACCCTGCACCCGGCCTTGTACCTTATTTTTTATAAATCATTTAATTATTTATTATTATGGCAATTATGCATCGGATCAAGGCGTATCTGTTTGATAACCCCTTGACAAAAGACGACGTAAACGATTACGTCGCAAGAGTGAGTTCGGAAAAATCGTTGAGTATCGAAGACGTCGCTGAAGCCGCCAGTACGCGGGGCGGAGCCGACATTTCAGCGCAGGCAATGACCCATGCGGTCAAACTCTGGATGAAAGAAATGTCCTATCAGTTGTGCGACGGATTTTCGATCAACACCGGCTGGTTTACCGCTTCGGTTTACATCCGGGGAGTGTTTAACAGTTTGGTGGAAAAGTTCAATCCTCAAAAGCATCATGTATTATTTGAGTTTCATCAGGGTGCGGAGCTGCGCAAAGAACTTTCGACGGTAACGGTGGATATACTGGGACCGGCCGATTCGGGTATTTCCATTGCGCAGGTCATTGATGTAAAAAGCGGTTCGGTCAACGATTTGCTGACGCCGGGGCGCAACCTGAAAATCACGGGACACAAGATTAGGGTGGTTGGCGACGAACCGGGCGTAGGCATCCTTTTCCGCAGTCAGGACGACCCGGAAGCAACGTTTCCGGTCGAAGCGGATGATATTGTGGTAAACAATCCTTCGGAAGTGATAATTATCATCCCGGAACTGATTGCGGATACGTACAAACTGGAGATTACGACGCAGTTTTCCATGGGAGAACGCCTGCTCAATGCTCCCCGGACAGCCGTGTTCGATAAAGTGTTGACGGTGGAATAAGCCCGTTCCTGTTAGGGCGTCTAACAGCCACGTGTTAGACAGCCTAACACGGTCGTGTTAGACGGTCTAACAGGTAGCTGTTAGACCGTCGCACCAACAAAGGGAATTAAAAATTAGGAATTAAGAATTAAACAACAATGAAAACAAAAATTTTAGTATTAGCAATTGCTCTTCTTTTGAGCGTTAACCTGCACGCTCAGGTAACTATCGGCGCTTTGGCAGCTCCCACGGCCGGCGCGATTTTGGATTTAAACCGGGGAACACCCGGCGGCTTACTGCTCTCCAATGTTGACCTGCCGGATTTGGGCGTTATTCCCGCCACTGGATTTACAGGCATTACTTCCCCGCAGGACAGTAAACCGGAGCTTTCCGGTATGATTGTTTACAACACCAATACAACGACAGGCATCGGCATTCATGTCTGGGACGGGGACGATTGGATAAAGCCTTGCGCGCCTCCTGCTCCCGGGGGGCCAATTACTTTTTCCTCGACTTCGCTCTTAGTCGGCTTTAAATATACTGCCAGTGTAGCTCCTGTTGCCGGCGCCACAAGTTATGTTTGGACGTTGCCCTCGGAGTTTACTGTTCTCGGCGCTTCTGACGGCGCTACGATTACGTTTAGCCCTACTACTGTCGCAACTTATTCTGCTGCTTTGATAGTTGTCAGGGCTAAGAATGCGTGTGGCGAAAGTAGTCGCTACACCGCTACGCAACAAATTGTAGTTGCTGATAGCTATTGTGATCCTCTTCCTGTTACTCCTCTTATAACTGCCGCCGATGTGGAGTTTGTCAACTCTGACACCTCAGCTGTTCGTAATGGCATCATATTGTCCGCTCCGGTAAGAATAAAAGGAATAAAAGGCGCTAAGACAGATTTTAACCCCTCTACTTCTAATTCAGTAGCAGATCATCGCGCTCATTTTGATTCCCGTTATGGTTCTTGGTTTACTTGGTGTATGGTTGCCCAGTATGCTGATGTTTTGTGTCCCTCTCCATGGCGAGTTCCGTCACGAGAAGACTTTTGTATGTATGCTAATGGTTCTACGACCAATACAAATTCTACCGGCAATATATACGGCAAGCCTATCGCTAACGCTTCCGAAGCTATTGACGGTTGGCTGTTTAGCGGCGGCAGTGCCCGCAGTGGCGGTGCGTACGGTGTGGGTGTGTACGGCCACTATTGGTCGTCCACGCCGCTTGGCTCGGAGGAAGGCCACCTCGCGGACGTTAGCACTAGCTTCCACCCGTCGTACTACAACAATCGCAGAAGTGGGTCCTCGCTACGCTGCGTCAAGACTGCTCCGTAACTTTACTTTCTTATTAATTATAGAAATTAATAATGTAGAGACGCGATTAATCGCGTCTCTACCTGTTTTAGTGGCCTGCGAACAAGCGGATTAAGGTGTTTCGTTTTTGATACTCACTTCGCCGGGCGCAATCGTTATCCCCGTTTGATGATTCATTATCTTAAAAAGAACCTTGGGTCGTGAATGTCTGTCCATATCCTCAATTATTTCCCGGTAAGATAAGTTCTCCGTCGTGTATATATGCTCGCTGTGGTATATTTTACGTACATTCCGGCCGGATAATTTGCCTATTACGGACAGGACGGCCAACATATTTACGGCCAAACGAATGAGCCACCGGTAAATAAAACAGGCGTCCGGATAGTGCTTGCGATAAAAAATGAGCATTGCCTCGTAAAAGTTTTTTACGTATTTGAAATCTTTTTTTGTACACTCGCCTTTGTAGTGAATAACCGGTTCGGGGAGATAATAATTTTTGTATCCTCCTTTTCGGATGCGGTAAGAGAGGTCGATATCTTCACCGTACATAAAAAAGGATTCGTCCAGCAAGCCTATTTCGTCCAGCGTCTTTTTTCGAAGCATCATGAATGCTCCTGCCAGAACATCTACTTCATTGATTTCGTTTTCGGGCAAATAGCGGAGATAGTATTTCCCAAACATTTTGGATTGAGGGAATAATCGGGTTAATCCCAACATTTTACAAAAGGAATTCCAGGGCGAAGGAAATCCTCTTTTGGATTCGGGCAGGAAACGGCCATAGCCGTCGATCATCTTCACGCCTGCGCCACCCGCTTCGGGATGCTCGTCCATGAAACGGCAAATCCGCTCCGGAGTGTTTTCGCCAATCAATGTGTCCGGATTAAGCAGTAAAATATATTCGCCTTTTGCCAAGCGGATAGCCTGATTGTTTGCCTTGGAAAAACCGGCGTTTTCTTTATTGGCAATAAATACAACTTGGGGAAATTTGGGTGCAAGGTAGTCAATCGAGTGATCGGAAGAGGCATTATCTACGACAAATACCTCGGATTCGATATTACTGACTGCCCGAATAACGGAATCCAGACATTGTTCGAGAAAATACTTGATATTATAGTTAACAATAACAACCGATAATTTCATTCGTCTTCCATTTAAATCTTCACTCTGTTTAAACTATTTTCTTTGTATTTTATTATCCTTTAAAATCAATTGTTCATTATCACAAAGAAAACGAATGGCTTCTATCACTTGAACTTTGGGAAAGCGGAGCGAATGAATCAGTTTGTCCAAGGCTATTTCATCCTGTTCCGTTAAGTTCAGTACGCTTTGAATAATTTGGTTCATCGCGGAATCGCCGGCCTCCGAGCGCTTTTTGGACAGGCAAACGTCGCAATGACCGCAATCTTTCGCGCTTTTCTCTCCGAAATATTGCAACAGCATCCGGCTGCGACATTCAATGTCCGAACTTCCGTAATGAATGACGGCTTCTACCTGTTTTTGCCGGCGTTCTTTCCGTTCCTCATACACCGGACGCGAAATATCCAGATGTTTCAGATCTTCCCGGTTTTGCGTATAGTAGATGGTCGGGACTTTTTTGGCCGGAATATAATGGATGATTCGGTGAGCCGTCAAAAATTTCAAATTTTCATATACCTGATGAGGCGTCAAACCTGTCCGTTCGGCCAGCAACGTTTCGTTGACGTAAACATAATCGGCAAACAAGCCGGTATAGGAACGCAAAACAACCCGGAGCAGGTTTTCTATTTCGGCGCCGAATCCCGAGCCTTTGTACAAATCATCGCGTTGCGTGATGAAAAGCAGTTTCGAACGCTTGTCCGTATCTTCAATATATTCGATATAGCCCGATAAATCAAGAATTTTTAAGGCGTAATGCACGTGAGTGATGTTGTAGTGGAAAGTTGCGCAAAATCGTTCGATAACAAAATTATGTCCGGTTCCGCCTCCCATATTCATGCCTATTTCAAAGAAATAAGCTAATTTTTCGTACACGTCTTTTATAAATTCTTTATCGGGAAAGGTATCCGTAAGCTGTTTTCTCAGTTGTCCCCGGTCTTTGGAAGAATAAAGCGCTACGGCATACGATTTTTTTTCGTCACGTCCGGCGCGTCCGGCTTCCTGAAAATATTCTTCCAGCGAGCCGGGCAATTCGTAATGGATAACTACTCTTACGTCGGGTTTGTCTATTCCCATTCCGAAAGCGTTGGTACAAACAATTGTCCGGCATTGGCCGCTTTTCCAGTTGTTTTGTTTCCGTATCTTGTCGTCCGAAGTCAAGCCGGCATGGAAGAAATCGGCGTCGATACCGGCTCTTGCCAATTCCGCAGCAATCTCTTTTGTCCGTTTCCGGCTTCTCACGTAAACAATTGCAGTTCCTGGAACGTTGTTCAATATCTTGATAATCTCGTATAACTTGTCTTCCGTTTTCCGGATGACGTAGGCAATGTTTTTTCGTTCAAAGCTTTTCCGGAAAACATTTTTCTTTTTGAAATGCAATTTTTCCTGAATGTCGTCGATTACTTCCGGCGTAGCCGTCGCGGTCAGCGCCAGTAGCGGAACGCCTGGAAGATGATCCCGCAAATCGGCAATATGCAGGTAAGCCGGACGAAAATCATAGCCCCATTGGGAAATGCAGTGCGATTCGTCGACGGCAATCAGGCAAACGTTCATGTGCTCTAATTTGCTCAGAAACAGTTCCGTACCCAACCGTTCGGGCGAGACATACAGGAATTTGTAATTACCGTAAATGCAATTGTCTAAGGCGACAAGTATTTCTTCCCAACTCATTCCCGAATGTACGGAAGTTGCTTTGATGCCCCGTTTGCGGAGGTTGTCGACTTGATCTTTCATCAGGGCAATGAGCGGCGTGACGACTAAGCAAATTCCTTCCATCATCAAAGCCGGTACCTGAAAAGTCAGAGACTTTCCTCCTCCGGTAGGCATTAATCCCAGCGTATCATTGCCTTCATAAATCGAAGCGATTATTTCTTCTTGCAGGGAACGGAAAGAATCGTATCCCCAATACTGTTTAAGAACGCTTTTAAACGGGGAATGAGGATCGGCGCATGAAGAATCAGGCTCGTTGTTCATGTTTCGGTCGTTTATTTCCTGTTTTTCACACGCCATTTTAGGGTTTATTTTTTTAGTTTTCCTTTATTCTAATATCTTTTATCAGCAATTGGAGGGTAGTTGTATTGTTGTAATTGTTTTCTTCAATCGTATAGCAGATATCAAAAGGTTGTCCCGATTTGATGTAATCGTTATGGCGATGCATTCCGAAAGCAATGGCTTGCATGATTGTATCGCACGAGTCGTCGACCAGTTCCAGTTTAATGTGTTCCAGTTCTTTTCCTACTAATTTGCTGGTTCCTGCGTCTCTTACGTCGAACGAGCAGAATACCGGTTTGGCATTGTCGGGGCCGAACGGATTCATTTTCTTTATGTCGTTGAACAGGGTCAGATTTATTTCGCTGAATTTTAATGCCATATCAATATCCAAGGTTTGAATCATCTGAGATTCAATCGTGTGCTCGTCGGCGTATTTTTCCAAACGCGATTTGAATGAAGCGATGTTTTCTTCCAATAGAGTAACCCCTGCTGCAAATGTGTGACCGCCAAAGTTTTCCAATAGATCTTTACAGGATTCGATGGCTTTGTAGATATCGAAACCGGTAATCGAACGGGCGGAACCGGAAATAAATCCGTTAGATTCGGTCAGGACAATCGCCGGTTTATAGTATTTTTCGGTCAGGCGGGAGGCGACAATGCCAATCACGCCTTTGTGCCATTCCCGGTTGAAGACGATAATGATTTTTTCGTCGATAAATTCCTGATTTCCATCAATAAGCAGATAGGCTTCATCGGTAGTTTTTTTATCTAATTCCCGCCGGTCGTCGTTGTACTGGTCGATGTTTTCACTTTTTCCCTTCGCTGTTACGAAATCTTTTTCCAGCAGTAAATCAACGGCTTCCTTTCCATTCATCATTCTTCCCGAGGCATTGATGCGGGGGCCTATCTTGAATACGATGTCGGTAACGGAAATTTCTTTTCCCGACAATCCGCAAATATCAATGATACCTTTCAAGCCTTTTCCCGGATTATGCGTCAACTGCTTCAAGCCGAAATGAGCCATCACCCGGTTTTCGCCGGTAATCGGAACAATGTCCGAAGCAATGCTTACGGCAACCAAATCCAGAAGGTTTTTCAGGCGGGAAAATTCCAGCCCGTTGCTGGCGGCAAAGGCTTGCATGAATTTGAATCCGACGCCGCAACCCGAAAGATGTTCGTAAGGATAGGTCGAATCCAAACGCTTGGCGTCGAGGATGGCCACTGCATCCGGCAGGATTTCGTCGGGCATGTGATGGTCGCACACAATAAAGTCAATTCCTAACGATTTGGCGTAAGCAATTTTATCAATTGCTTTAATGCCGCAATCCAGAGCAATAATTAAGGTTACTCCCGTTTCCCGAGCATATTCGATTCCTTGTTGCGATATACCATACCCTTCATCATAACGATCGGGAATGTAATAGTCGAGGTTGGACTTCCAACTGTTTTGTTCCAAAAACTTGTAAACCAATGCCACTGCGGTAGTACCGTCCACATCATAATCCCCGTAAATCATTATCTTTTCCTTATTTCCCAGCGCCTTGTTCAGGCGTTCTATTGCTTTTTCCATATCCGGATAAAGAAAAGGATCGTGTAAATCCCTTAGACTTGGACTCAAGAATTGACGCACATCTTCATCCGAAATGATTCCCCGCTGTACCATTAACAGGCAAACAGGCAGACTTAAGCGGAACTTTTCCGCCAATTCCGCTTGTCTAAGTATCTGTTCGTTTGTAGGGAGCTGATAATTCCATTTGCTTGTCATTAAATATATTGTTTTATTTTTTATTTTTCAGATTCGGATAATGCTGTTTTCAAAGGCTTTATAGTACAGCATCAATGATAATTGAATTAAGGCTAATTTTGTTTTTTCGATGCCGGATATTCAATTAGCGGGTAAAGGTACGGATTTATTATGAAACGCTCTCCTTTTTAACAGACTTTTTATATTATCTTTCTGTAAAATATTCATAATCAGATGCAAAGAAAGAATAATGCAGGGCAAGGAAATTAAAAGAGCTAAATCGTTTTTGTGGCGACAATGGAACGCGGATAACACGGATTGGGCGGATTTTATACTAACAAGAGGGCTTCCTCCTTGTCAATCCGCCCCCATCCGCCCAATTCGTAAGAAAGGAAAGTGCCGGAAGCTACTTGACGCACCGCAGCGAGAACCAGCAGTAGCGAGGGGAGGAGCTCGACGGTTGGAAGAAGTTGCGGCCAACGTACACGCGGCGGCCGGCAGTCGAGCCGTCAACTGTGGACGACCAATAGTTGCCGCGCTCCGCATTGGACACGATGCTACCGTAGAGGTCGCTGCCAAACAGCCAACCGTCAACACCACCGGAACCACCGATATGCTGACCTATTATCGCGGGGTTTTCACTGGTGTTGGTTTTATCACCAGTGGAAGCTTATCAGGTAAAAAACGGCTGGCGAATATCCCAAGAATACCGTTATCAGACAGAAATAGAGTATCATAACAAATACAAGATGCACTGGATAGAGTGTAACGAAACCCGCAAGAAAGACGTCCGGGCAGGGCAAACAAGTAAAGCCGAACCGGAAAGCGGTCACTTTGAATATCTTACCAACATTAAGCCGGATGAAAAGAATGTCCGGGCGATCGGTTTCAGCGGTCGTTTACGCTGGAAAATAGAAAACGAAAGCTTCAATACTCAGAAATGCGGGGATTATGAGTT
>JAISNS010000271.1 GCA_031276105.1 Dysgonamonadaceae bacterium | reverse complement strand
ATCCGAAACGGCTTCCGCACCGGCAAAGGCAACGACGCATAGCGGTAAACGGGATAGTCTTCGCCGCCGGCATACTCCTTCATTTTTACCGTAACCACACAAACATCCTGTTCTTTCCGGTGCAGCCAGTAAGCGTAATTTTGCACTGCCAGCGCCACGCCGTCCATAATCGGCGGATAACTGTCGTTGAATATTCCTATCATTGAGTTGATAATTTGTTCTTTTAATTCACTGCAAAAATATTCATTTCATGAAACAGGACGGTTACAATCCTATTACATTTCAGTCTCAAATCATGAAAAGAATGTATTTACCTCGCAAAAAATGAAAGTCGTAACAAAAATGTTATTCAAAAGAAATTGAAATGCAACATTGGCTTCTTTCTTTTGCAGAAAAATTCTTTGAAACTATTCGCGCCCCATATTCCATCAAAAAGGATTAGAATGAATAAACGGAAAAAAAGGTATTATTTAGAGCGAGAAGTGAGTTGGATGTATTTTAACCACAGGGTTTTGCAGGAAGCGCAAGACAAGACGGCGCCCGTTTTGGAAAGGCTCGCCTTTTTAGGCATCTATTCCAACAACCTGGACGAGTTTTTTCGGGTACGGGTTGCCATATTGAATCGCATCATTACGCTGAAAGATAATTCTTTCAGCATTGAAAAAGAAAAGGCGCAGGAAACCCTCTCTCAAATAAACGAACGTTACCGGCAATACGCCATCGAATTTGAAGAAACATTCGCTTCCCTGAAAAAGGAGTTGGAGGCGCATCGCATTTACATTCTCAATTGCAACCAAATCAACGACGAACAGCGCGAACAGATACAACAACTGTTTCTCAACAAATTAAGCTTTCATCTTTACCCGCGCATGTTCTTCAAATGCGCCGATTTCAAAGATTTGAACGACGAAAGCGTTTATCTGGCCGTCCGTCTGCTGCTCGCGTCCGGAAAAAAAGACTATGCCCTGCTCGAAATGCCGGTCGACCGCTTCGGACGATTTATCGAACTGCAATCCGGCGAAACCGATAAAAAAATATTCATGTTCCTCGACGACGTTATCCGGATATGCCTGCCCAACCTCTTTGACGGTCTATCCATCGTCCGCTTTGAGGCATACGCTTTCAAACTGACGAAAGATGCGGAAATCGACATCGACATCTCGCTGGAGGGCGCTCTGAACAAAGTGGACCGGGCTGTGAAAAACCGGAAATGGGGACAGCCCGTGCGGTTTATTTACGACCGCGACATGCCTGCCGACCTGTTGGAACAAATCCGGAGTAAATTCAATATTCGGGAAACGGACAACGTGATAGCCGGAAGCTGTTACCACAACCTGAAAGACCTGATGAACTTCCCCGACTGCCGGCGCGACGAACTGAAATACCCGCCCTGGCCGGCGTTAAACATCCCGGAAATCAGGAAAGCGGAAAGTGTGATGAACCTCATTAAGCGCCAGGACTTGCTTTTGCATTATCCGTACCACAATTTTGCCGCCTACATCCGCCTGATGCGCGAAGCCGCCATCAACAAAGCCGTGCATACTATCAAAATCACCCTCTACCGGCTGGCGAAAAACTCTGCCGTTGCCGAATCCCTGATTTGCGCAGCAAAAAACGGGAAAAAGGTAACCGTCGTAATTGAACTCTTGGCGCGCTTCGACGAAGCTTCCAACATTTACTGGACGAACAAAATGCAGGACGCCGGAATCAACGTCATACTGGGCATCGATGGATTGAAAATACATTCCAAACTGACCTTAATCAAAGGGAAAAACATCAATCTCGCCTGCATCAACACCGGTAATTTTCACGAAGGAAATGCCGCGGCATACACCGATTTAAGCCTGATGACCGCCAACCGGGGAATCGTGAAGGAAGTGGACGGCGTATTCCTGTTCATCCAAAAACCGTACCTGAACATCGCGTTCAAAAAACTCTTAGTTTCCCCATTAACTTTGCGGAACGAAATTAAATCATTAATAAACAAAGAAATACAGTACGCGAAAAAAGGAATGTCGGCCTTCATCAAATGCAAATTAAACCACGTCATCGACGAAGAAATCATCGACAAACTCTACGAAGCTTCCGAGGCCGGAGTGAAAATCGACCTCTTAGTCAGGGGTAGTTGTTCCATCCTTACCGGCATTGCCGGCGTCAGCGCCAACATATCCGTTAAAGGTATCATCGACCGCTATTTGGAACATTCGCGCATCTTTATTTTCGCCAACGGCGGAAAAAAGAAATACTACATCGGGTCGGCAGACTGGGCGCACCGGAATTTTGACGCACGGGTGGAAGTCCTTGCGCCCGTACTGGACACAAAACTGCAACAGGAGTTGGAACTGATTGTCGAATACGGCCTGAAAGACAATCAAAAAGCGAGGATTGTGGACGGAACCGGACGGAATCAAATCCCGTTGTCGAACGAAGTTCCCTTCCGGTCGCAGGAGGCATTATACAATCACTATAAACATCCGTGTTCCAATGAATAACGTCCATTTTGCAGCCATCGACATCGGTTCCAATGCCGTCCGTTTAACCGTAAAAAGCATCGGGAAAAATGCAGACGGCGTTGCAAGCCTCGAACAGGACTTGCTTGTCCGCTTTCCGCTCCGGCTGGGAAAAGACGCTTTTACGAAAGGAAAAATCTCCAAGAAAAAAGCCGGACAATTGATGCTCCTGATGAAATCGTTTCACGGAATGTTGAAAATCTTTTCCGTTATCGCCTTCCGCGCTTGTGCAACCTCCGCCATGCGCGACGCCGGAAACGGAAAAGAAATAATAGACAAAATACAGAAAAAAATCGGACTCCCCATCGAAATCATCAGCGGGGAAGAAGAAGCACGTATCATCTACGAAACGCATATCGAACGGGAATTGGGCGCCGGAAACGATTACTTGTACATGGACGTGGGCGGTGGAAGTACGCAAATTTCATTCATCCGCGCCGGCAAACTCATCTATTCACACTCATTCAATATCGGTACGGTACGGATGATGAATAACCGAATCAGAAAAAAAGACCGAATAACATTCTTTTCCACCTTAAACGATTTGCGAAGGCAATACCCGGATATCAAACTGGTCGGGTCGGGCGGAAACATCAACAAACTGTACAAACTGCTTCAGGAAGATAAGAACAGTTTCCGGCTGAACGTTGAACGACTCAAGCAACTGAACAGGGAACTGTCGTTGTTATCCGTCGAAGAACGAATGAAAAAATACCGCATCAAACGCGACCGGGCGGAAGTAATCGGCTATGCTTCATACATTTTTGTCAACGCGGCGAAAGTGATGCGAATCGACGATATTATTGTGCCGTCCATCAGCATAAGCGACGGAATTATCAACAAAATGTTCATCGACTACCTCAAAGAAAAGGAAAAAAGCGACGGCGAAAACGCTAATAATGCAGATATTCAAAAGATAATCATTATATAATAAAAACAATTACTCAAAAAAAATGAATGTACTTATGAAACAAAAATCAGTTTTTCTATCAGTCATCCTCTTTCTGCTATCAGCAGGAAATGTATTCGCACAGAAATTGCAAGGTCGCGTAACCGACAAACGCGGCGAACCGCTTATCGGCGCTACCGTCGTCGTCGTCGCTTCGACCAACGGAACCACTACCGATCTCGACGGAAACTACTCCCTCGCCGTACCCGCCGG
>JAISNS010000178.1 GCA_031276105.1 Dysgonamonadaceae bacterium | reverse complement strand
TTATTGCATGGCAGGGTTTTGCACAGGAAAAACCGACCAACCCGGATGGCGTAGAACTTCCCGACGGGGTGATTGAATGGCAAAAGAAATACAATGTTCAGTTGATTTCGAACAAGGATGTTACTCTCTACGAAAAGCCCGGGTTCTGTGCTTGTGAGCAGCAGAATCGGGAATCGTTTGTCAAAGAATCGTCTATCGTAAAAATAGAGCGAAACAGGGAAGAGACGCTGGTCACGCTGAGAATAGCGATTGGTTGGGACTGGAACTGGCTGTTTGTAGACAAAAACACCTGTCTAATCGATTCGGAGACCAACGACCGGTATATGTTACGGGATATTTTGGGCGTCCATACACCGGGACGCTTAGCCGTTGTGTACGGCTTAAAAGGGAAAACAATCGCAATGACGCTGGTATTTCCTCCCTTAAAGAAAAAGGTGACTACGGTCAATTTTTATGGGCCGCCCAACTTTACGGAGGCGCCTGCACAACACAATTCGGAAGGCTATCTCGAATGTGGAATTGTGCTGGAGAAATATGCTAAGTATCAACAAGCGGAAGTGATCTATTAATGGCATGAAAGTGAAGAGCAAACGCACAATCGCTCCGCAGGGTGGGGGAGAAGAGCCGCGCTGCCTGAAAGGAAGGACTTACAGACGGTTAATAGAGTGTGCTCCTGCTCCCGCGCGCTTCAGCGCGCGGAAAGGACAATCGGCACGGCAACTATTAATTAACGTAACTTTCTCATCATAAACATGAAAAAATCAATTGCTAAAAGTTTATTATTTATACTCTTATTGCCTTCTACAACGACAATTTTATCGCAAGAAAAGGTGATTTTTATGCAAAACGAGTTGCGTGAAGACTGTGACTATTATTTCAAAAAAGTTCAGGAAATGCATCCGAGTCCCCATTTTTACTGTTCTCAACAGGATTATGACGAGAAGAAAAAAATGCTTTATCATACAATTAACCGGTATGATTTTTTGATTAGGATACACTTTTTTATGTTATTCGCAAAAATGAATAGCTGTATGGATTATCACACCCAAATTACGAACTCTCCTTATGAAACGGATTTCCTTGCATGGTTTCATGAACACAAGACGGGAGACAATAGAAATGTATTTCCTTTAGTCAATATTGAAAATGAAAGTATTTATTTCAAAAAGGATAATAAAAAGCGGGAAATAGAAATGATAGACAATTTGTCGACTAACAAAATTTTATCGTTTTTTCAATCTTATTTTAACGATCAGTTATCAAAAGAAAGGAATCGCTTTACGATGGAAGGCATGTTTTCCTGTTGGCTGGAAATGTTCGGCAATATTCGCGCACCGTTTGTTGTCAAGTACAAAGGCAGTAAAAAAGAAGAAATTATACGCGGAATAGATATAGATGACTATATACATGATTCCGGTACTGCACACACGGTTAATCTTAATGGTCCGTCGGATGCGGTTTATTATGCGGTTTATCCATCCTCGTCAACGGCTATTTTGACGGTAAACAGTTTTTCGCAGAAATGGCTGGAAAAAATATCGCAAGAAGTGACCGCTTTCATGGACAGTATTAATAAGTCGGATATAAAGTATTTATTTTTGGATTTAAGTCTTAATGGCGGTGGAAAAAGATGTTTTGACCTGTTAGACATTGTGCCGCACGATACGATTTACGAATCATATAAAGCTTTTAATAAAAAAGACCCGGTTTTGAAAGAATACAGGGATATTGTACGTCTTCCTAATCGAAATCAAGGGGTGATTGACAGGCAATTGTTTGTGATACAAGGAAACAATACTCGATCAGGTGCAGATTATTTTTGCCGGATTATCAAGCAAAACAATATGGGAGTACTGGTGGGTCAGAATACCGGTGAACCAACGGTTGATTTTACTTTCGTCGATTTTTACAAAACGCCTCATACAAGAATTGAATTTTCCGTAGCTACCGCTTATCGAGACTATTCCGATTCTTGCCCGGATGAAACATTGCATCCCGACATGTATTGGGATGTAAATTATCGTTGGAGCCGGCACTCAGATATTTTTTCCGAAAAAGAATTACAATCCATTGTAAAACAATGGAACAAGCAGAAAAAAAATTGGTTTTTTAATAAACATACCATATATGTGCAGACTAAATATTTTACAAATAAATAAAATGAATCCGATCGGCGAAAATTCTAATCAAGCGTTGTCCTTGCAGGACTTACAGGGCGCTTCTCTGTCCGCATTCGCAAGTCAAAGACCTGTGGTTATGGAGATATTGCCTTTCAGGCAGCCTGCGACTGGCGGCAGGCTATTTTTATTAGTGCTTTTGTTGACTGCGGAAAATGTTTCATTAATAATTAAAACAGTTGAACTTTAGAAATCAAAATAGCGCCATGAAAAAAATTCTCCGGTTTTTTATTCCGATTATTGCTTTTGCAAATACGTATGCGCAAACCGAAAATTATTCGGGAAAACTCGTCGGACTGCCCGGCCCTTGTTTGGAAATCCCGTGCTTGCCGGGCATAGTTTGGGGGCTTGCAACCGCTGAAAACACCTGTGTTTTATCCGTTGACAATCATTATCTCGAACTGGAAAATAAGCTGGTTTTTAAGAATACGGAATATTCGATGGGAGATTCGGTTGCTGTTTCAGGAAAAAGATACGACAGATACGACGTCAACAATGAATCTTTTCATGTCTTCGAAGTTGAAGATATAATAAAACAGGCAGGAATAAAATTGCTTGCAACCTCTCTGGGAGGCTGTAACGAGACTGCGTTGCGGGCAGGTGAAAACCCGTTGGAAAACGATACCGTAATCATATCCACCGTTGCCGATACTCTGAACGTATTTGTCGGACGGAATTATATTTGCGGCGCCCCTTTTCGGGCGGACTGCGAAATAAGAAACGACAGCATTTTCATGTACATTACGGATACCTGCGAAAATCCGTCCGAGTGTTACGACCGGTGCGACTGTTATTACACCTTTGATTTTCAATTTGCCGGACAGGGCGATAAAAATTATCCCTATAAAATCGTATGGTCGGATCCGCGGGAAGATGAGTTGCAAACAATTTCGGAAGGAATTATTTCAGCCGCGCCGCCTCTAAATGTTCCGAAAGTATTGAGCCTCCCGGTTTCCGGTTCGGAATTGTTTCAAAACCATCCCAATCCATTTAAGGGAGAAACCACGATTCGCTATACCTTGCCCGCCGGCGTTACACGGGCGGAA
>JAISNS010000154.1 GCA_031276105.1 Dysgonamonadaceae bacterium | reverse complement strand
CGAAGCAGTTCCTTACGCTCTTTTTTGTACTTGCAACGCTGAGTAATCCCTTCTTTTTCTGCTATCTGATTGCATTTGTCGATCACTTTCCCGCACATCTTCGCATCAGTCGGAAAGGTCGTAAAATTACTCTGAACAGTTGTGTCTGACAGTACAAATTTAGACTGTTTAACCCCGTCTTTGCCGTGAAGATGCACGCTGTAAGCAAAAATCTTTTGAAACCCCGATTCGCCGATTCGCCCCGCGAAAATGCACAAAGTCACTTGGATCACAGGGAAATTTATGCTCGAAAAACACCCCGCCACAAAAGTATTGAAAGTAGACATCGCGAACCCAATACTCCGGTATCCGCTCATCGCCAAGGTTGTATAAATATTTGAGCATCAGAATACCAACCATAAACCGTATGGGCATTGACGGGCGACTTGGTTTCTCGGAATACAAATTTTTGAACTCATCCTCAAAGTAATTCCAGTCGATTTTATCGGCCAAAAGAGCAAGTTCGTGCTCCGGATTAATCAAATCCGCCAATCGAGTGCGAAACAGTTCGCGATGGTCATCCACAGGTAATTTTCCTAACATAATTTTCCGGTTTTTATGCGACGAAGTTATAATAACCGCTTGAAAATACTAAACTTTTTTACAACCATTTTATTGATATTCAATGAAATGATGAATTAATAAGGACTGACTGAATAGGGGTTCTTACGTCGAGCTCACGTTAAGTAGAATTTTTCCTTAGCCGGTTGGCTATATCCCGGTGATGTTGAGCCTGCTGTTCGTTTCCCAGATGAATGTGGACCTCGGCGAGGCATTCGTGTGTGGCCGCATGATTGGTTTTGAGGGCAAGGGCTTTGTCTAAATCGGTAAGAGCTTCTTCATAATGCCGGAGGTGCAGCAGACATTTCCCCCGATTGTAACGGGCCTTAAAGGAGAGCGGACTTATCCTGACCGCTTCATTCAAACAGGTCTGCGCCCCGTGGATATCGTCCATATCCAGCAACGTAACGCCTTTTCTCACCCAGGCGTCCACAAAGGTAGGGTTTAGCTTCAGCGCTTTGTCGAAGTTGCGGATGGCGGCATCACCGTCTCCGGCTTTCGTGATACATTCATTGCCCATCCGGTAATACTCGCGGGCGTATTCTTTCTGTATCTCCTGCCGGCTATACAGCTTTTCCTGCAAGTGTTTTATTTCTTCCTTTTGTTTGTCGATGAGGCGCAACTTCATTTGCAACAGCCTCCTGACGGCAGGTTTCGTCAATTCGTTACGTTTGCCCACGGCAGCGGAAAAAGCCTCCACAGCACCGGGTATATCGCCTTTATTGAACGAATGAATCGCCTGCGCATACAGAAATTCCGCCTCGCTCTCGCGGATGGCCGATTCGATAAGCCACTCATTATTATACGTCCGGCTAAAATCGACAATCTCCTTGCGAACAAAAATATCCCGTTCTGTGATTTTCCATTTCAACACCAAACCCTCCAAGGAAGTACACCGGCTGAGCGCTACGTATGTCTGGCCGCCGGCAAACACACCGCCGGTTAAATCAATGACCGCCCGACTGAAGGTCAGCCCCTGGCTTTTGTGTATGGTAATAGCCCAGGCCAGGCGGATGGGCAACTGGCGGAAGGTACCGATGATTTTCTCTTCTATCCGTTTTTCCTTTTCGTTGTACGTATATTTGTAATTATGCCATGCACTTTCCTCCACTAGGTGTTCGTTACCGTTTTCCAGTAAGGCATACACTTGTCCCTCGCGGGTAATCTTCGATATGATGCCGATGGTGCCGTTTACCCAGCGGCGGTTGTGGTCATTGTCAATAAAAATAATCTGCGCCTGTTCTTTGATGGAAAGTTTCAACTGCGTAGGCAGGGATGATTCGGGAAATTCACCCTCCACAGTTCCCTTACAAACAACTTCTTCTCCGGGCAGTTCCTTCAGTTTCTTTTCGTTGATATAGTCCACATGATCCCGGCGGGTAGCCAGCGTAACGTACATATCCTCATTCTTGGGCATAAAGTCGGGGAAGCATCGGGTATTCAGTATGTCCAATTCTTCCCGGCGAACGGTATTATTCCGTATTTTGTCCAGTACATTGATAAATACGGGGTCGGATTGGCGATATGTTTTTTGCAATTCAATCGCCACCAAATTGATTTCCTTGAATACACGGGCCGAAAAGAAAAACGGGCTGGAGTAAAAAAGACTTAAGATTTCTCTCTGATCGCTGGGAACAACCGGTTCCAATTGATACACATCACCTACAAACAAAAGTTGTTTGCCGCCGAAAGGCAAGCGCATATTCTTGGAGAATACACGCAGGATACGGTCGATACAATCTATGATATCCGCCCTTACCATGGATATTTCGTCAATGATAATCAATTCTACATCGGAGATAATCTTTTGCTGGGATTTACGGTATCTCAGAAAGTTGAATATCTTACCGTCCCGTATACTAAGGTCGGGATCATCGGGCAATAAGGGACGAAAGGGAAGTTTAAAAAAGGAATGTAGCGTAACGCCTCCGGCATTGATAGCGGCAATACCGGTCGGAGCCAATACAACATGTTTCTTCTTTGTATGTTTGCAGATATATTTTAAGAAAGTGGATTTGCCTGTTCCGGCTTTTCCCGTAAGGAAAACAGACTGGCGGGTGCAAGCAATCAGTTGTAGCGCATTCTGAAATTCTTGATTATTCGTGTCGAGTTGAAATTCCAATGAAAATTATTTGTTACGAGTATTATGCTCACGGGCACGTTGTCCTTGCTTACTAATTGTAGATAATACATACTGCTAATCTATACTTTTTTTTCCTTTGCTTTGCTTTCCTTTGCTTTTGGCAATATGAACCAAAAGAATATTATTGGGTATATAGAAAACACTATTGTTCCCAATATTTCATCACTTGCATTACTCAGGCCTTGTTGAAATGTCCTTGCTGATATTATATTAGGTAAAATTTCAACACTAAACTTGACTATAAAGTAGAAATGGAATCCCAATAGCGTACATAAGATGGAAAAAAATATGCGCTTGATTGTTTTCATAACTTAATTTATTATTTAGACCAGAGCCACGCATCCTTGTATTTTGTGTTTTGTTTGATTTTCGCGAGATAAACTTCCGCCTTGCTTTTATCGGAAAATTTATTTGCATAAATACGTACTTTACCGTTTCCTGTTATTTTATTCACATGCTTCAACGTTGTACGATCTATTTTTGCGATGAGTTCATCTGCCTGTCTGGATGTCTTTACGCTACCGATTATCACGTAATACATAGGCCGCTTTTCTTCTTTCACTGCTTTGTTTTTAGAAGCAGAAGAGGAGGAAGCCGTAGCGGGATTTGCCGTTGTCTTTGTTTTTCCGGGATTTGCCGCAACTGTAAAATTCGTAGTCTTGGATTTTGCCTTATTTGTCGTTTTTGCTATTTCGGCCGGTATAAAACTGGCCGTATACGACGATGGATTTATTTCCTTTACCGGAGTAGAAATCATCAGGAATAAAGCAACGGCAGCGGCCGTAGCAGCTACCCCGCGTATGATACTGCGATGAATGGGGATATAGTACGTAGTCCTTTGATTGCCGGTAAGAACCAAAGAGGCTTTCTCCTGCTGCAAGGCTTCCCATTCTTTCAACTGGAAAGGCGACAGTCCATACGAGCTTACACTGAAAAAATCGGAATCGCCGGGTTGAAAAACAACAACTCCTTCTTCTCCTTTACTTAAGATGCCAACGTTCCCCAGCGAAATTTTCAATTCCTTGAACAGAAGCGTTTTGATATTTTCCACATCTTCTTCTACCATGCGGTGAGCCTGCTGGAAACTCACGCCATAAGCATGCATGTATTCCTCCGGCAACAGGCCGTCAGAATGCTTCAGACTGGGATTGAACACAATTTCCTTATGCATCGGATAGAAAAGATGTTCTTCCTCCACATACGAAGCAGGCACGACTTGTAAGACGAACCCGCCAAGTTGAGGTACAACTACACAATCATGTATCCGCAACAAATGTTCAAGATGTGAAACAATTCTTAACATGGCAGCAAATATATATGTTCGATATGAGAAAAACAAATTTTTTCAATAAAAAAATTAGAAACTGTTTTGATTTAACATTTACTTTATTCTATTGAGCATAATCTGTATCATTGTCAGATATACCATAGTCTTTGAAGACACTGTATCCACTTCATAATCTTTGCTGAGCCTTCTGTAACTTTCAAACCAGGAGAAGATTCTTTCCACAATCCATCTTTTGGGCAATACAGTAAACTTCTTAACCTCAGTTCGGGATAAAATTCAATAATTCAAGTCTATAACAGATTCAGGGGATGAGTCAAAAGCGGATTCCGACAGCCTGATTCAGGCCACCGTTATGATTTTCTCTCATGTTTT
>JAISNS010000118.1 GCA_031276105.1 Dysgonamonadaceae bacterium | reverse complement strand
TTTTAGTTTTTAGTTTACATTGCACGGTGTGTTAAATAAATTGCTTATTTTTGCATCTCATTTATCTTTATTTTTACAAATCAGTACAAACAATTTAATAACAATACGGAAAATTATGTTCAAAAATCATCCAAAAGGCTTATATGCCTTAGCTTTGGCGAATACCGGCGAACGATTCGGGTATTATACGATGCTTGCCATCTTTGTTTTGTTTTTACAGGCAAAATTTGGTTTTAATGAAGATCAAGCGGGGAATATTTACGGATTATTCCTTGGATTTGTGTATTTTATGCCTTTTATAGGCGGTCTGTTGGCCGATAAATTCGGATTTGGTAAAATGGTAACTCTGGGTATTGTGATCATGTTTGCCGGATATTTGCTGCTGGCCGTTCCGGTACAGGACAGTTCCATTGCCTTATGGGTTATGTACGCTTCACTGGCTTTTATTTCAATCGGTACCGGATTGTTTAAGGGGAATCTTCAAGTGATGGTCGGTAATTTATACGATGCTCCCGAACATAAGGACAAACGGGATAATGCATTCAGTATTTTTTATATGGCAATTAATATCGGCGCCATGTTTGCTCCCAGCGCGGCAACGAAAGTAACCAATTATTTCCTGGCAAAGGGCGGCCTGTTTTATAACGCTCAAATTCCTTCGCTTGCCCATCAGTATCTGAACGGGAGCATTACTCCGGAAGGGACGGAAAAACTGACTCAACTGGCTTCCGCTCAAGGAGCTTCTGCCGGCGATTTAGGCGCTTTTGCCGCACACTATATCGAATCGCTTTCGGGCGCATACAACTATGGTTTCGGTGTTGCGTGCATTTCTCTCATCGTTTCGATGATTATCTACCTGACATTGAAAGGAACATTTAAACACGCCGATTATAATGCCCGGCAACTGGCAAAGCAACGCGCCGATGCAGGAGAAACGCAGGAAGAACTTACTCCGGCAGAAAGCCGCTCGCGTATTATTGCGCTGGTATTAGTATTTTTTGTGGTAATTTTCTTCTGGATGGCGTTCCACCAAAATGGCCTCACGATGACTTTCTTTGCACGCGACTATACGACTAACTCTGCGGAAGGATTCAGCCGTTTCGGGTTCGATATTTTCAATTTGGTACTTCTGGTGATTGCTGTTTACGGAGGATTCAGTCTGTTTCAGTCGAAAAAGTTGCGAGGTAAAATCATTTCGGGAAGCGTGTTGGGACTTTCCATTGCCGGAATCATTGCCGGTTATCTGGGACTTCCGGAATCGCTGTCGATCGAACCGCAAATTTTCCAGCAATTCAATCCCTTCTTCGTGATCGTACTGACGCCCGTATCCATTGTATTATTCAGTTCGTTGGCGAAAGCGAACAAAGAGCCGTCAACACCGCGCAAAATCGGTTGGGGGATGATTATTGCCGCGTTGGGTTTCGTTGTTTTGGCGTGGGCGTCTTACCATCTTGCCAGTCCGGCGGAATTGAAATCGGTTGGCGGCGTAAGCGATACACTGGTGTCACCCAACTGGTTGATCAGTACTTATCTGGTTCTAACCTTTGCCGAATTGCTGTTAAGTCCGATGGGTATTTCCTTTGTCAGTAAAGTAGCGCCACCCAAATACAAAGGATTGATGATGGGCGGCTGGTTTGTGGCAACGGCTATCGGTAATTATTTGACTAAAGTCATTTCCAAAATCTGGGGAACGGGTATGGAATTGTGGATGATTTGGAGTGTGCTGATCGCCCTCTGTTTGCTTTCGGCCTTGTTTATCTTTTCCATTATGAAACGATTGGAAAAGGTGGCAAAGTAATATTTAAAGTAATAAAACCATGAAAATGAAAAAAGTAATTATGTCTTTATGTTTGACGGCTCATGTATTTGCCGTCTTTTGTCAACAATTCCATTCGGGAAATACGGTTCGGGTGATGACTTACAATGTCAGGAACGGTATAGGGCTGGACAATGTTACGGATTACCGGCGGATTGCGGATGTTATCACCAGACTGTGTCCCGACGTAGTGGCCTTGCAGGAATTAGACAGCGTTACGAATCGCAGCGAACAAATCGACGTGCTGCTCCGGCTTTCGGAACTTACACAAATGCATTCCGTTTATAGTGCTTCGATCTTGTTCGATGGAGGAAAATACGGGATTGGCGTATTGTCGAAACAACCGCCGCTTTCGTGGAAGCGTATTCCTCTTCCGGGAAGAGAAGAACAGCGCTCTTTGTTGTTGGTCGAATTACCGGATTATGTTTTTTGCTGTACGCATTTTTCTCTGAATGAAGAAGATCGTATTGCTTCGGTATTACTTGTCGAAGAAGCGCTGAAAGCGTATCGCAAACCGGCGGTATTGGCCGGCGATATTAATGCAACACCTGATTCTCCCGTTCTGGAAATCTTCCGGGAAAAATGGAAAATATTGAGCGATCCGAAGCAGCCTACCTTCCCTGCTAATAATCCACAGGTTACCATCGACTACCTTTTCGGCTATCTCCCCGCCGAATTTGTTTATTCCGTCCGCCAAACCCAAGTGGTAAATGAACCGGTAGCCTCCGATCACCGGCCTGTTTTTGCCGATATATCGTTTGCTAATTTGAATACCGCCGTTTTTTGCTTGGGATACCGGTCATATCAATCACGCTTCCGCTGAGTGCTTTTCATTTCCTTATTTTTATTTTAGACATATTAACCTCGCATTTTTACTCTTTTCGACAATAAAACCGTACTTTTGTGTGTTTTCGGATTATCCATTTAATAACATATCAATGAGTAGAACTGCCAAAATAATTTTATTTTCCGTCATCGCTTTATTTATTTTCGGGATGGCTTTATACCCGACTTTAAAAAAGAAATGGAATGCCGATGACGTGTTGCAGGGTGCGCCTTTGCCCCGTCCCACGGGAAGAGGCGGCGCGCCTTTGAATATCAACGTAAAGATAATAAAACCGGAAGCCTTGGTGGATTACATCTTGGTAACCGGAAGTTTAGTGCCCGACGAAGAGGTGGATTTGACTTTTGAAACTTCCGGGAAAATCACCAATATCTTCTTTCATGAAGGTACGGCGGTAACGAAAGGACAGTTGTTGGCCAAAGTGAACGACAAACCTCTGCTCGCCGAATTGCAAAAACTGGAAGCCCAGATTCCTTTGGCCGAAGACCGGGTGTTTCGCCAAAAGTCGCTCCTGGAAAAAGACGCCGTCAGCAAGGAAGCCTACGAGCAGGTCAATACCGAACTGGAAAAACTGCACGCCGATGTTGACCTGGTCAAATCGCGGATTGCTCAAACCGAACTGCGCGCCCCTTTCGACGGCGTAATCGGACTGAGGCAGGTGAGCGAGGGCGCTTACGCTTCCCCAACCACTATTATCGCTACTTTGACGAAGATTACGCCTCTGAAAATCGAATTTTCCGTGAACGAAAGATACGCCAATATGATTCATCCGGGCACGAATATCGTGTTTCAAACGCCGCCCGACTTGGCCACTTACAATGCATCGGTCTATGCAATCGAATCGCGGGTCGATGTAAACACGCGAACGCTCAAAATGCGCGCCCTTTATCCCAATGCAAACGGACGCCTGAAACCGGGCAAAACAGCCAACGTGGAAATAAAATCCAGCGAACTGAAAAACGCCCTCACCGTTCCCAGCGAAGCCATCATCGCCGAAATGGGACGGGATATTGTTTACCTCTATTCCGGGGGAAAAGCCCGGCAAGTGGAATTAATCAAGGGAATACGCACCGAATCAAGCATCCAGATACTGGAAGGCCTGAACCCAGGCGATACCCTGATTGTCAGCGGAATACTACAATTAAGAGACGGACTGCCCGTCACAATAGATAACTTTTATTAAACTAAGAGTTAAGAACTAAGAACTAAGAGTGCTGACGCAGCTTAACTCTTAGTTCTTAGTTCTTAACTCATAACTTTTAAAAACGTGAATATTTCGGAATTAAGTATTAAGCGGCCGGTTCTTGCAACCGTGTTTGTGCTGGTAATCATCATTTTCGGGATTATCGGTTACAGTTATTTGGGCGTCAGGGAATACCCCAGTGTAGATAATCCGATTATCACCGTCAACGTGAGCTATCCCGGCGCCAATGCCGATATTATTGAGAACCAGATTACGGAACCGTTGGAACAGAACATCAACGGCATTCCCGGTATTCGTTCCCTGTCCAGCACGAGCAGTCAAGGCTCCTCCCGCATCACGGTCGAATTTGAATTGAGCGTGGACATGGAAACCGCCGCGAACGACGTCCGCGATAAAGTTTCCCGCGCTCAACGCTACCTGCCCCGCGATTGCGACCCGCCAACCGTATCCAAAGCAGACGCCGACGACCAACCGATCCTCCAGATCGCGATCCGGAGCGAAAAACGCAACCTCCTCGAATTGAGCGAAATTGCCGACCTGACGGTGAAGGAACGTCTGCAAACCATTCCCAACGTAAGCGGCGTTAATATCTGGGGCGAAAAACGCTATTCGATGCGCCTCTGGTTAAATCCCTCCAAAATGGCGGCTTACAGCATTACCCCGGTGGATATACGGAACGCTATCGAACGCGAAAATGTGGAACTTCCTTCGGGAAGTATCGAAGGCGATAAAATGGAACTCTCCATCCGGACGCTCGGCCTGATGAAAACGCCGGAAGAATTTAATAACCTGATTATCCGCGAAAATAATTACAATGTCGTGCGCTTCCGCGATATAGGAAATGCCGAACTGGGGCCGGAAGATCAGCGAAGCATCATGCGGAAAAACGGCGTGCCGATGGTCAGCGTAGTCGTCATTCCTCAACCGGGAGCCAACCATATCGAAATCTCGGACGAAGTGCAAATCCGCTTGAAACAGATGCAAAAAGACCTTCCCGAAGATGTGGAAATGGATGTCGTTTTTGATAATACCCGCTTTATCCGCGCTTCGATTTACGAAGTGGAAGAAACGATTTACATTGCATTTATTTTGGTGATTGTCATTATCTTCCTTTTCCTGCGCGACTGGCGGGCAACTCTGGTTCCGGTGGTTGTCATTCCTGTTTCCTTAGTCGGCGCCTTCTTCATCATGTATATTTCCGGATTTTCGATTAATGTCCTCTCCATGCTTGCCGTCGTACTGTCTGTCGGTTTGGTGGTAGACGACGCGATTGTCATGGCGGAAAACATCTATGTGCGCATCGAAAGAGGCGACAGCCCGAAAGAAGCCGGAATTGAAGGCGCGAAAGAAATCTTTTTTGCCATCGTATCCACGACCATCACCCTGGTAGCGGTTTTCTTTCCGATTGTCTTCATGGAAGGAATGACCGGACGCCTGTTTAAGGAATTTAGCATCGTTTTGTCCGGTTCGGTCGCCATTTCGGCTTTCGTCGCGCTGACTTTTACTCCCATGTTATCGGCCAAAATCTTGCGGAAAAGAGAAAAAAAGAACTGGTTTTACCGGAGTACCGAGCCGTTCTTTGCCGGGATGAACCGGGTTTACGAAAAATACCTGAGCTATTTCTTGGCGCATCGCTGGATTACGTGGCCGATTATCGGGGTTACTCTGTTAACGATTGCGCTTCTCTGGCTAAAAATCCCTTCGGAAATGGCGCCTCTGGAAGACCGTTCGCAGATAACCATCAACATGCGGGCGCCGGAAGGTTCTACCTATGAATTTTACCGCGATTACGGGGATAAAATCTCTGTTCTGGCCGATTCGCTTGCTCCCGAACGGGTCGCAAATGTAACGCTTATCCGTTCAGGCTTTTCGTTTATACAGTTGATGTTGCCCGACATTAAAGAACGGGAACGGACGCAAATGGAAATTGCCGACGCCATTTCGTCGTCGGTACGGACGCAAACGGAAGCCCGTTCGTTTGTGCAGCAGCAGTCGACTTTCGGCGGTCGCCGCGGCGGGATGCCCATACAATATGTACTGCAAGCCCCTAATTTAGCGAAGCTGGAAGAATTTATTCCCCTGTTTATGAATAAAGTGAGCGAAAATCCGAAATTTCAGATGGCAGACGTTAACCTGAAATTTACCAAGCCGGAAACCCGCGTGCAAATCAACCGCGACAAAGCGGCGTTGCTGGGCGTCAGCACCCGCGACATCGGTCAAACCCTGCAATACGCCCTGAGCGGTCAGCGGATGGGCTATTTTTACATGAATGGGAAACAGTATCAGATTTTGGCCGAAATTAACCGGCAACAGCGGAACAAACCGCTCGACCTGAAATCCATCTACGTCAAAAACAGTTTATCGCAGATGATACAGTTGGATAATCTGGTGGAACTGTCGGAAGGCGTTGCGCCTCCGCAACTTTACCGTTACAATCGCTTCAATTCGGCGACTGTCAGTTCGGGGCTGGCCAAAGGTGTAACCATCGGCGAAGGCTTGGAAGAGATGGATAAAATCGCCAAAGAAGTACTGGACGAGAGTTTCCGCACCGCTTTATCCGGCGAGTCGAAAGAGTTTCGCGAGAGTTCCTCCAGTCTGATGTTTGCTTTCGGGTTGGCTTTGATATTGATATTTCTGATTCTCGCCGCGCAGTTCGAAAGTTTCAAAGATCCCTTAGTTATCATGTTCACCGTTCCCTTAGCCATTGCCGGCGCGTTGATTTTCATGCAGGCCGGCGGGATTACGATGAATATTTTCAGTCAGATCGGGATTATCATGCTGATCGGGCTGGTAGCTAAAAACGGCATCCTGATCGTCGAATTTGCCAACCAGCGGCAGGAAGAAGGTATCGCCAAAATGGAAGCTATCGAAGGCGCCGCCATACAACGCCTGCGTCCGATCCTGATGACGAGTTTATGTACGGTTTTGGGACTGTTGCCTCTGGCTTTCGCCAGTGCGGAAGGCGCAAACAGCCGCATTGCGATGGGCGTTTCGGTAATCGGCGGAATGATAGTATCCACGTTCCTGACGCTGTTTATTGTCCCGGCGGTATATTCTTATTTTTCAACGAACAGGAAGAAAA
>JAISNS010000111.1 GCA_031276105.1 Dysgonamonadaceae bacterium | reverse complement strand
ACTACGCGAACCATTTCGAGTACTTTGTTTGAGTAACCCCATTCGTTGTCGTACCAGGAAACGATTTTTGCAAAATTGTTGTCTAACGAAATACCGGCTTCAGCATCGAAAACGGAAGTTTCGGGGCAACCGCGGAAATCGGTAGAAACGACAGCTTCGTCGGTGTATCCTAAAATACCTTTCAATTCGCCTTCGGAGGCTGCTTTCATAGCCGCTTTAATGTCGTCTTTTGTAGCCGGTTTTTCCAGAACAACCGTCAGGTCAACTACCGAAACGTCGGAAGACGGAACCCGAAGCGACATACCGGTTAGTTTTCCGTTTAATTCGGGAAGCACTTTCCCTACGGCTTTTGCGGCGCCGGTAGAAGAGGGAATGATGTTTTCCAGAATACCGCGGCCTCCGCGCCAGTCTTTGGAAGAAGGGCCGTCGACGGTTTTTTGAGTGGCGGTAGCTGCGTGAACCGTTGTCATCAAACCTTTGACAATACCGAATTTGTCGTTCAACACTTTGGCTATCGGAGCCAAACAGTTGGTCGTACAAGAAGCATTGGAAATAATATCCTGACCGGCATACGTTTTGTCGTTAACGCCATACACAAACATGGGCGTTGAATCTTTGGACGGAGCCGACAGAATCACTTTTTTAGCGCCTGCTTCGATGTGTTTGCGAGCCGTTTCGTCGGTCAGGAAGAAACCGGTAGATTCAACAACCACTTCTGCGCCTACTTCGTTCCATTTCAGGTTGGCAGGATCTTTTTCTGCTGTTAAGCGGATTTTTTTACCGTTGACAACTAAGTAATTGCCGTCGACAGACACATTGCCTTTGAAATGACCGTGCACCGAGTCATATTTTAACATGTACGCCAAATAATCGGCAACCAGCAGGTCGTTGATACCTACGACTTCGATGTCATTAGCAAAATTGTAAACTGCGGCACGAAATACCATACGACCGATACGGCCAAAACCATTAATACCTACTTTGATCATTTTTAGTAATTTTATAGATTAAAAAATATTATAATACATTGAAGAATAACTTCTGTCTTTTTGCGGTGCAAAATTACTATATTTTTGATAATTAATCAAGGAAATTCCGGTTTTTCTTTTTGAATATTTATTATTTGTCTCACATTCACAGCGCGACGATGCACATGCGGACAAGAACAGGGGTAAAAGGAGACAAAAAAGAATGATTGTTTGTTTGTTTCGTTTCATAAAAAATGGATTATCTGATATTATTCCGGTTTAGCGCAGCCTGATAAATGCGGGCATTGGCATGGTGTTCTTTGAGTGTAACGGCAAAGTTATGGGCGCCGGAAAAATCTTCTTTGGCGCACATATACAAGTAGTTGTGTTCTTCGTAATTCAACACGGCGTCGATAGCGGAAATCGACGGCAGGCGGATGGGGCCGGGAGGTAATCCCGGATATTTGTATGTGTTGTACGGGGAATTGATTTCCAAGTGATGATAAAGGATTCGTCTTAAGGTCGCATCGCCTGCTGCAAATTTCACGGTAGGGTCGGCCTGCAAAAACATTCCCTTTCTTAATCGGTTGATATACAGCCCGGCTACAATCGGAAATTCTTTTTTCTTTGCGGTTTCTTCCTCAACAATCGAAGCTAAGATAGAAACTTCAACCGGACTTAGAGGAATCGCTTTTGCTTTTGCCAGCCGTTCCTGCGTCCAGAAACGCTTGTATTCCTTTTTCATCCGTTCCAAAAACCGGTCAACCGGAATATTCCAATATATTTCGTACGTATCCGGTATAAATAAGGTCATAACGGTTGTCGTATCAAAACCCAGTGAAGCAACAAGCGCAGAATCGTTCAGGTATTCCAAAAGGGTAGAAGAATCGAACATCAGTTGAAGGCTTATTTTTTCGGCAAACTCTCTTTTCCGGCGGATATTGTTAAAGGTCAATTTTACAGGGACTTGGTTTCCGTTTCTCAGCATCCGGATGAGTTCGAGATAAGAGATACGGGAATCGATCCGGTATTTTCCCGTTTTTATGTTTTCGGGATATTTCATTTTCGAAGCCAGTTGTTTGAAAAAAAGAATATCTTTTATTCCCTTCGATGTTAATTGGGATAATAAGCGGTCGTAATTCCGGACATCGTCGATATAGAGGTAAGAAGTTTTTTGTCCGGGGAAAGCCGGCGAATAAAATTTCTTGTAAATGACTCCTCCTGCAATTGTAACTATCACAATAATAAGGATTAAAATCCCACTTATTATTTTTATCGAACGCTTTTTCATTATTTTTTTGATGAATTAATTTGCAAAAATATAAAAATAGTCTGTAAAATCTTTGATTAGTTTAAAAGAATCTTCTATATTTGCACCGCCATTTACAAAAGGGAGGTTAAAAGAACCGGGAAGTGTGGGTGAGTGGCTGAAACCAACAGTTTGCTAAACTGTCGTACGGGTAACTGTACCACGAGTTCGAATCTCGTCGCTTCCGCTCTCCATTACATCAAAAAAAGTAAATCCTGCTTTTAAAACAAAAACGGTTGCCTCTAAAATTCCTTCTGAAACAGTCGAAGATGTTGAGTGGCGCAAAGTGCGTTTGTTTGCTTCGCACCACTCATAACTCATTATTGATACTCAAATACCTTGATAAACCGGTACGTTTCGCTGCCGGCAGTTATCGTAATATCTACTTCTCCCGCAGAATGAAGCGGAAGAGTGCGGGTAGCGGTTGAATTGCTTGTAGCAAGGTCTGTGCAGACTATATTGTCGACCTTGACTTCGGTTATTGTGTTCAGCATATTTATACACATTGCCGTAAGAAGCGCCGTTTACTTTAACCTCTTTATCTCCCTTACTGCTGCCTTTGGGTACCGAAAATGCGGCGAAAGAACAACTACTTCGGTACAGGGAACGCCGTCGATAGTTACGGTTGGCGGAGAAAGATAGCGAATTTGTGCCGACAGCAGCCGGAAAAAAGCCTTCTTTATTGCAGAAAGCATCCGGCAAATACTGTTAAGAAATCACGAGTTAGAGCCGAAGAAAAATAAATTAAGTTCTCTCGAAATAATTCAATCAATTATTTGTAAATCAAAAAAATAAATCGTGTATTTGCAGTGAGTTAAACAAAGAAAAGCGGAGACGTTTTTTCGTACAAAACATAAGTTTTCGCTCTGATACATCTTGCCGTACCCTTGCCGGTAAAAACCCATGCTTGCACTCTCCCTCTAAGTGTAAATTTCACACCCTGCCGGCACAGAGCGGCTTGCCAACGGTCTGTTATTCCAATCTTTTCCTTTCGTTTTCTATTTCTATCGTTCGGTGATGTGTCTGCTTCCGCTTTCCTGCCCGTTTGATACTCATGAAATTATTAATTGATAACTATATAACTATATCCGGAACCCATTAACCTGACGGCTATGGGGTCAAGCCCGCAATGACAGGGTGGAGGCGACAATGTGTGTTGCCCGGATAAATTTATTTTATATTCTCGTCATTTGATTGCAATTTCCAAAAAATCACACTTTGTTTGGCTTTAAAATAAATATTTAGAAAATTTTTTGTTAGAAATAAAATTTTATATTACTTATAATCAATGATATAATTTTTATTTTGGAAAACTTTTTCAAAATGTTGAAAATATTTATTGGAAATATTTGTATAT
>JAISNS010000027.1 GCA_031276105.1 Dysgonamonadaceae bacterium | reverse complement strand
TGTCGTCCCTGCGGGACTTGGCTTGGCCTGATAGCGATCGCCACCGCACGCTAAAGCGCGCGGTTAATAAAGTGTCGCCCCTGCGGGGCTTCACAGGCAACAGGCAGTCGTGGCAGGGCAAGCCCCGCAGGGGCAACACTCTATTAACCGGATGCTTTAGCTTCCGGCTACAACAAGCCTCTACCAGCGCCAAGCCCCGCAGGGGCGACACTTTATTAATACGCCGGCAGGCGTACCCGGTGAATAACCCCCGGATTTATCCGGGGGTAAACGCAGCCTCTTCCCCTATGAACGCCGGAGGCGTCACCCTTTTAGGAAATAAGTATTATAAATTATAAAACAACAATTACAATGAAAAAAAGAATTTTAGTAGTATCAGCAGCGCTTCTTTTAAGCGCCAACCTGCTCGCTCAGGTATCTATCGGCGAATTAGTCGAGCCTTCGCCAGGTACGATTTTGGATTTGAATAAGGCCGTTAAAGGCGGTCTGGTGCTTTCGTCCGTGGATTTGGATAATTTCCACACGATTCCGGCCACATTTCCCGGCATGACTCCAACTCCCGGCAACATGGACGCGGTGAAAACCGGATTCACCGGTGCGCTGGTGTACAATACCGGCGTGAAAAGTCCTCCGGCAGGCATTTACGTTTGGAATGGCGTTAACTGGACGCCGGTTGAGGATAATTGCTTGGGCGCCGAAAATTTAACGTTGACACTGACGGCTTCCTCCAATACGCCGGCTGTGAATACACCGGTTACTTTTACGGTTTCGAGTAACGCGAGCGCCCGTTGCGCCGAAGGCGAAACATACGTCTGGTCGGCGCCTTCAGCAACTGTTGTAAGTACATCCGGCGCAACGGCTTCCATCAAATTTCCTTCTGCCGGCGTTTATAAAGTAACCGTTACAGTGCATAATTCATATTCAACCGACGCTGCAAGCACAGAAACGACGGTTCTTGCCGGCGGCGTTATTACTGAAACGATGAAGACTTCCGGTTATTATCTGACTGGCAAGCCTTGTTACGATATAAACAAGAGCACTACTTACGATACCCGTGCAACAACAACTGCTCCTGCCCGCATTGCTACTTTTACCAATTTGGGCGTTGCTGCCAATCGAACGCGAACTTACCGGTTTTACCACGAAGCTTACACAAATCTGGTTATTTCGCTTTTGGAGGATAACGGCAACCTGATAAAAAGTATCTCCCAACCTGCCAATACTAACAAATCAACCGCCGGCTATGAAACATTTACGGTTATTTTTAAGGATAATGTGGAAAATTTGGTAATAGGCAACGCTTATTCTGTAAAGTTGCTGGCGAGTTATATGGATAAATATAACAATTCCAAGTTGGCTGATATGGAAATTTTTGTTCAGGACGGACTGTGCGGCTGCCCTGCCAGAAAAAGTTCTTCCGAGTGGTTAACCTTCCAGTGCCATAATTTGGGAGGCAGAGATATTCTTACCGGTAATGAATTATCCGGTGCAGATGCTTATATCTATCATGGCGACTGGTATCGCTGGGGGGCAAAAACGGCGTCTTTGGCGAATACCGGTACTAATAATGCGGCTCAAGGCTGGACTGCTATCTATGCTCCAGAAGAGAGCCAGTACCCTAATTTTCAGAATTCAAGTGAAGATGACACCTCTCAGAAAGACGCGGACGGTAATAACTTATGGAAAGTTGAAAATAATCCCTGTCCCGCAGGCTGGCAATTGCCTACTCGTGCCGAGTGGTCTGCTGTTGTAAACAAGAATGCAGATAATACGGATATGGGAAGTACATATAATAATCTTTACTGGCATACATCTTCAAGCTGGAGTAACGATCCCGCTATATTTGATAATATTATGCAGATTGGCGCTTACCTTTATCTTCCCTCCACTGGCTACAGATACCATTCCAGTGGTGCATTGGAGCATCGAGGCGACTACGGTCACTATTGGAGTCGTAGCGCCGAAGGCGTCTATGCATGGTATCTGGAATTCTCCAGATTCTCCACCGGCGAGCGGCAGATGCTCTCCAGTCACCGGACGCACGGCTTCTCCGTGCGTTGCGTTGCGTCCGAATAAAAATCCGCCGGTAAAATCTGCAATCGGGTAGTAAATGAGGAAAGTCATCCCTCATTTACTACCCGATTTCTCGTTAATTCATAATTCATAATTCATAATTCATAACTCGTATAAATATCCGTGATTTTATGTATCTTTGCAGTGTTTTTTTACGGAGTAAGTTGTTTATATATCCCAATTTAATAATGACGAATTATTTACGCTCCATTATATTAGCTGACAATCAGCATATTACAGCCGCCGGCATTCGTTTTTATGTTCAGGATTACAACCCATGGGTTTGTTTTTCGGAAGCATTGAACAAAAAAGATTTAATCGACGGACTGCTAAAAAAACCGGATTCTCTGGTTGTATTGGATTATGCCCTGTTCGATTTTTCCCGGCCGGAAGAGTTGATTATCATCCAGAACCGTTTTCCCGAGTCGCATTTCCTGCTTTTTTCGGAAGAATTGACCGATGAATTCCTGAAAAAAATTTATAACGATCCGGATACGAACGCAGATGCTTTCAGCATTATCTTGAAAGATTGTACGAAAGAAGAAATCCTTTTAGCCCTGCACGCGCTCGCCCGTTCGCAACAGTTTATTTGTCAGCGAATAATAAACCACTTGCAGGCCAGAAAACAACCGGATTCCGACATTGATAAAAGATTAACTCATACGGAAAAAGAAGTATTACGCTTAATTGCCCAAGGCAAAAGCACAAAGGAAATAGCCGGAGAGCGTTTCCTGAGTACTCATACGGTAAATACTCACCGTAAAAATATTTTCCGTAAGTTAGAAGTCAATAACTTGCACGAAGCTACCAAGTACGCTTTGCGGGCGGGTATTGTTGACGCATCGGATTACTACATCTAATTATGCTCTTCCGCAACAGTTTTTGTATTTTTTCCCGCTTCCGCAAGGACAGGGATCGTTCCTGCCTGCTGTTTTTTCAGTGCGTATCGGTTCTCTTTTTTGTTCGCGGGTATCGCGACCGGCCACTTCGCTCTGTATCCGGCGGTTTTCGGCAATTTCGTCTTTTTGCGTCCGGTATTTGCTGAAATCGGTTTTCCGTTCCTGCGTAGCTTGGCGCACCTGTTCCGGTTCGCGGACAGGGATTTGTCCCCGCATCAAAATTGATACCGATTTGCGGTTCATTTCGTCGACCATCTTTTTGAAAAGATCGAACGATTCCAGTTTGTAAATCAATAAGGGATCTTTGTTTTCGTAGCTGGCATTTTGTACGGAATGACGCAACTCGTCCATTTCCCGCAAATGTTCTTTCCACGATTCGTCGATGGAATGTAAGAGTATCGATTTCTCGAACGATTTCACAATTTCCTTTGATTCGGAATTATAAGCGTCTTTCAGGTTGCAACTGATGTTATACATTCGTTTTCCGTCGGTGATGGGGATAACAATGTTTTCGTACCGGTCGCCCTGTTCTTCAAATACTTTTTTGATAACCGGATGCGCCACCTGCGACATGCGGTCGGTTTTCCGTTTGAAGCCGTCCAACGCTGCATTGAAGATCCGTTCGGTGACCGTATCCGTTTTCATGTTTCTAAATTCATTTTCCTGAAAAGGAGCTTCCAGTGACAGGATTTTGAAGAGTTCAAATTTCAAACCTTCGTAATCGTTCGACTCGGTAAACTGCTCGGCAATAGCGGAAGAGGTATCATAAAGCATGTTCAGGACGTCCAGCCCGATACGTTCGCCCATCAAGGCATGGCGACGGCGAGTATAAATAACTTCGCGTTGGGAATTCATCACATCGTCGTATTCCAGCAAGCGTTTGCGGATACCGAAATTGTTTTCTTCCACTTTCTTTTGGGCGCGTTCGACCGACTTATTCAACATACTGTGTTCCAATACTTCTCCTTCCTTGAAACCCAAGCGATCCATCAAGCCGGCGATTCGTTCCGAAGCGAACAGACGCATCAAATCGTCTTCGAGCGACACGAAAAATACCGATGAACCGGGGTCGCCTTGACGACCGGAACGTCCCCGCAACTGGCGGTCTACCCGGCGCGAATCGTGTCTCGTTGTGCCTACAATGGCCAATCCTCCGGCTTCTTTCACGGCGGGCGAGAGTTTAATGTCGGTACCACGACCGGCCATGTTGGTCGCAATCGTTACCGTTCCGCTCTGACCGGCTTGCGCCACAATTTCGGCTTCTTTCTGATGCAATTTGGCATTCAACACGTTATGCTGAATTTTGCGCATGGTGAGCATACGGCTTAGCAGTTCGGAGATTTCGACCGAAGTGGTGCCGACCAAAACCGGTCGTCCCTGTTCGCGCAAAGCCACAATTTCGTTGATGACGGCGGCGTATTTTTCACGGGCGGTTTTGTAAATCCGGTCGTTCATATCGTTACGGATAATGCGGCGGTTCGTAGGAATAACCACAACGTCCAATTTGTAGATGTCCCAAAATTCGCCGGCTTCCGTTTCGGCTGTCCCGGTCATACCCGCCAGTTTGTGGTACATGCGGAAATAATTTTGCAGCGTAATGGTGGCAAATGTTTGCGTAGCGGCTTCGATTTGCACCCGTTCTTTCGCTTCAATGGCCTGGTGCAATCCGTCGGAATAGCGGCGACCTTCCATGATACGACCGGTTTGTTCGTCCACGATTTTCACTTTATTGTCGATAACTACGTATTCGTCGTCTTTCTCGAACAAACAGTAGGCTTTCAACAGTTGGTTAACGGTATGTACCCGTTCGGATTTCACGGCATAATTTTGAAGCAGTTCGTCTTTTTTGATTTGTTTTTCTCCGTCGCTGCCTCCTTCGTGTTCTATTTCGGCGATTTGGATGCCGATGTCGGGCAAGACGAAAAACTGCGGATCGTCCGAATTTCCGGTTAAGAGGTCGATTCCCTTGTCGGTCAATTCGATGGAATTATTTTTCTCATCAATCACGAAATACAGCGGATCGGTAATGATGTGCATTTCCCGGTTTTGCTGCTGCATATAAAATTCTTCCGTTTTGAGCATGTTGGCTTTGATGCCCGGTTCGCTCAGGAATTTAATCAGCGCCTTGTTTTTCGGCATTCCCTTGTAAGAACGGAACAAAAGGATGAAACCTTCTTTTTGGTCGTCCTGATTCTGCGAATTGATTTTTTGGCGGGCTTCCGAAAGCAGTTTGTTCGTGAGGCTTTTTTGGACGTTCACCAAATTTTCTACCCGCGAGCGGTATTCTTCGTACAACTGGTCTTCGCCTTTCGGCACGGGGCCGGAAATGATCAGCGGCGTACGGGCGTCGTCGATCAAGACGGAGTCCACCTCATCGACAATGGCGTAATTGTGTTCGCGTTGAACCAAATCTTTCGGATTGATCGCCATATTATCGCGCAGATAATCGAAACCAAATTCGTTATTGGTACCGAATGTGATATCCGCTTCGTAGGCTTTGCGGCGGCCGTCGGAATTGGGTTGATGCCGGTCGATACAATCGACCGATAATCCGTGAAACATATAGAGGGGTCCCATCCATTCCGAGTCGCGTTTTGCCAAGTAATCGTTCACCGTTACTACATGGACGCCCCTGTGGGTCAACGCATTCAGGAAAACGGGAAGCGTGGCGACCAACGTTTTTCCTTCGCCGGTTGCCATTTCGGCGATGTATCCGCGCACTCGTTTGCTGAGTTTGATGTCGTCGGAATCTTTTTCGTATTTTTTGGGGCTGGGGTTGTGCAGCACTACCCCGCCAAATAATTGGACGTCGTAATGTACCATGTCCCAAGTTATTTCATTTCCGCCGGCCATCCATTGGTTCCGGTAAACGGCTTTATCGTCCCGGATGGATACAAAATCGTGGGAAACGGCCAGTTTCCGGTCGAAATCGGTAGCTGTTACCACGATTTGTTCGTTTTCTTTGAACCGGCGGGCTGTGTCTTTGACAATCGAAAAGACTTCGGGCAGGACTTCGTCCAAGACTTTTTCCTGCTGTATGCCTATTTCTTTTTCTATCCTGTCGATTTCCGCCCATACCTTTTCGCGCTCTTCCAGTTCAAGCGCTTCGATGCTCGCTTTCAGTTCGGCGATTTTAGTTTTTTCCGGAGCGACTGCCTCCTGTATGCGTTGCATGATGCTTTGCGTTTTTTCGCGCAATTCGTCGTGCGTCAGTTGTTCTATTTCGGGATAAACCGCGTGAATTTTCTTTACATAAGGGTCTATTTCCCGTAAATCCCGTTGCGATTTGTTTCCGAACAATCGCGATAAAATATCATTAAAGCTCATATTTTTTAAATTATGCTGTATTGAGAGTTGCCGTTGTCGTTTGCCGACATTATTTAGATAAATAAATTAGACGGCAAAGATATAAAATTTTATAATAGCACTGATATTATACGTGAAAATAATGTCTAAATCTTTTTTTTGATGTTCAGAATAAGGCTATTAGCTTCGCCCTAAAAAAAATAGTCGAATATTTACATAGTCAGAACTCCTGACGTGGCACAAATCAGGCTGTCGTGATTTTGAACTTCATCATTAAATTTGTACCGGGATATTATTGTATTAGTATCGTTAATTCTGTCAATTATCTCGGCAATAGCTCTGTTGTCTCTTTGCGTGGCCAACGGATAGAGTGTCACCCTTAATTCCTTTCGTTCATAATCGGGGAATAGGTCGATCGTCTGATATATCAGCGCTTTAATTAGGGATCTGATATCGTCGTCCGAACGGGCATAAAAGGGAGCGAGTTGATTGGCCAAAGCAGTTTCAGCCCGATAACAAATCATTTTGATTATATTTTGAAAGTGTTTACTCTCCTGATTGAGTTTGCAATAACGGCTCTCCGGAGACATTTGAGCAATGGGGATTCGGTAAGGGGTGGATTTGCGTATCTTTATGTTTTTTTCTATCGGACTCTGTTCAATATCGTAAAGTTTTGCTTTACGACAGGCCAGTTTTTCTCGCAATTTTTTTATTCTGTATTCGATTTTACTGTATTCCCGATTGACTACAAGAAGTTTACTATCTAGTGTCTGTCTGAAAAGAATTAATCATTTAATTATCGGTCGATTAATTATATAAACAGGGGTTGAAAAACAGTTAGATTTATTTTGTCATATCAAATAAAATGCTTATCTTTAGGGTCTTAAATGAGCGAGCCTGTCATAGATTCAGCACAATAATCAGAAAAATTAAAATATGCGAGAAAGATTCGAAACACAAAAAGTCATCGGGCGTAAATTAATAGAAGATACCCCCATTCCGAAACACTCACGAGACTCCATGATTGACGTCGTCGTGGCTTTGCTGGAGTTGTATAAAAATGTAAATTATCGTAACCAAATTCTAACCATCTTGGATAAAAAAATAAATGCGGGTAAATCATCAACCGGTCGTCCGGGTATGGCTTTGTGGGAAATCTTCGTATTGGCACAAATAAGGTTAGCCAAGCAATTGATTTACGGAGAGTTACATACGCAAGCCAATTACAATAAGCTGGTTCGCCAAGTGATGGGCATCGAACTGGAAGACAGCTTTGGCCTCGAAGAAGTCCCTTATCAAACCATTTATGATAATGTATCCTTGCTTGATGATGATACCCTTCGCGAGATAAATGCAGTGGTTGTCAGTTTCGGTCAGCAAAAAGTTTTCAAAAAAAAAGAGACGGAAGCTTTGTCTGTCAAGACCGACAGTTTTGTCGTCGAAAGTAATGTCCACTTTCCGACTGATTACAATTTATTGTGGGACTGTTC
>JAISNS010000023.1 GCA_031276105.1 Dysgonamonadaceae bacterium | reverse complement strand
CGGCGCGGACGGGAAAGAAAGTAAACTTTTCCATCCGAAATTATCCGGTGAATGATTTCTGTTTTATCTACATACAAATAGTTGTTGCTACGTAAATCTTCAAACGACTGTATTCCTATCGGTAACTTTTTCATGACAAACTTATTTTACAACAAAGGTACGATTTTATTGTTATAAAATTACTTGAACATATTACTGATTGGGGTTTTCTTTAGTAGATTTGGGGTTTATGGCGTTTCCCCTGATTTTATCTTCCATGGTCAAGCCGTCCTTTATTTCGATATTGATGCCGTCGGATAAGCCGATTGTTACCGCTTTTTTCTCAAACACCTGTTCCGGTTTTTCCGCCTTGACGATGTAAACGAAAGCCGAATCGTTGCTAAATTCAATGGAACTTTCCGGAATGGTTAACACGTCCGTCACCTGAGCCAGAATGATCTCGGCGTTGGCGCTGTAACCCGCACGGATGAAAACCGAATCGGGTACCCGTACCGCCGCTTTTATTTCAAATAAAACCGCACCGTTCTGTTCCAGCCCTTTGGGCGAAATATATTCCAGTACGGCGTCGAACGTTTCATTGTTGATCGCGCCGACCGTAAGCGTGATCGACATCCCTTCTTTGACTTTCCCGACTTCCGTTTCGTCAATATTTCCCCTGAAAATCAGGTCGTTCATGTTGGCAACCGAAGCGATTGTCGTTCCGTCGTTGAACGTGTTGGCCTGAATAACCGAGTTGCCTGCTTTGACCGGAACGTCTAAAATCATCCCTGAAATCGTGGAACGTATCTGCGTGTTGCTCAACCGGGCATACTTTTTCGATACGCCTTCCCGCACAATGTCTAAAGCGTCTTGCGCATTGCTCTGTTCTTCTTTTGCTTTTTGATAATTCGATTCGGCCGTTTCAAACTCTTCTTTGGAGATGACTCCTTTTTTATACAGTTGAGATTGACGGACATACTCGGTTTCGATTTGCTGAAGATTGATGCCGGCAACTTTCAGGCGTGATTCCGCCGAATTTAACTGTCCCATTTCGGGAATGACTTTGACGGATGCAATAACGTCGCCTACTTTAACCATTTGTCCGGCTTCTTTCAAGACTTCCGAAACAATGCCGGATATTTGGGGCTTGATCAAAATCTCGTCCCTCGGTTCGACTTTTCCCGTGGCAATGGTTTTATTTTCAACCGTTCCGGTAACCGGCGACACGGTTTCATACTGCGTTACCGACGGTTGCGACTTGTTCCAAAGGAACAGAAAGGTTGATAATACAACCAAACCTAAAATAATAAACAAAATAATTTTACCTGTCTTTTTCATAACTCTCTAAATTTATATTTCATAACTCATGTTACGCGTCGTCAATCGAACAGCATCGTTGCTCCCTATGTCTCGGACACATTGCTCCCTATGTTTCGGACGCATTGCTCCCTACTCATTATCATTCTTCCCGGATGGCGTCGATGGCTTTGATACGCAAGGCGCGCGACGCGGGAATCGATCCGGCAAAAAGGCCGCATATCAGTAAGATAAGCGTGGATGTAACGGCTGTTCCGAATGAAATTACCGGTTCGGACAAAAATACATCTTCGGCTTTTTGCAACCATACGTCTGCCAAGTGTAAACACAATACGCCGAAACATAATCCGGATAATCCGGCGATCGAAGTTAAAACCAGGGTTTCCGAAATAATTTGTATCATGATTGTCCGGGGTTTGGCGCCTAAGGCTCGCCGGATACCGATTTCCTTTGTCCGTTCTTTCACCGTAACCATCATGATGTTGCTGACGCCGATTATTCCGGCAATCAACGTTCCCGAGCCGACTACCCAAATCACAACGGCAATTCCGATAAATAAATACTTGAAAATGTTGAATTGCTCTTCCAGATTGAATCCCCAAATGGCTTGCATGTCTTCGGGCGCGATGCGGTTGTTGGCTTTCAGCGTGGTTTTCATTTTCTCTTCCATGTTTTTAACCGACTGATTCGGGTGAGTGGTTGCGGCAAGCATGTGAACGATGTCGCCCTGATTGTTAATCTGTTGCATCGTGGTGAAGGGGATGATGACCGATTCTTCCGACCGTCCGCCGATGCTGATGTTGGAAACGCCCGACGATACGCCGGCTACCTGATAATAAATTCCGTTAATCCGGATATATTTCCCGATCGGATTGCCTTTGGTCGGGAATAATTCTTCGTAAACCGCCGTTCCGATGACGCAGACTTTCCTTGCCTGAAGAATGTCTATCTCGTTGATGAAACGGCCGAAAAGCATCCGTTGCCGTTCGATTGCCACGTAGTTGGCGTGTAATCCTCTGACGTTGTAAGAACCGGAATGGTCGTTAAAAACGACATTGTTGTTCGACCGCCCTCCGAACAGCATGGGCGAAAGACATTCTATTTCCGGCACCGACCGGAGGAGGATATCCAAATCGCGGTTGTGTATATTCCAGTTGCGTCCCTTCTGAAATCCTTTGTAAGGCAAAGCGGTACTTCCGGCGCCCATGAAACAGGAATTGGTGGCAAATCCGTCGATGTTTTTCATCATGCCTCGCTCCAGTCCATGCCCGGCTCCCAGCATGATCATCAGCATGAAAATGCCCCAGAATACGCCAAAACCGGTAAGGAAACTCCTTACTTTGTTTCGGGTGATGGTTACCCATATTTCCTGCAATCTGTCTAAATCAAACACGGGTTTGTGAATTATGAATTATGAATTATGAATTATGAGTTACTCCGATCGCATCGCTTCGACGGGCGAAATTCGCACGGCCTTCAATGCCGGGAAATATCCGGCCAAAACGCCCGAAACGATTAAGATACACATAGCGCCCGTTGCAACACCCAGTTCTACCGTCGGATTTCGGAAAATGCGGGTCATTTCGGAAGCGCCGGCATTTTCCAAAAAGGAATTGACCAATTCGCCCAAGCCAATTCCCAGAAACATACCGATATAACCGAACAGCGAGGTGATGACAACCGATTCTATCAGGATGCTGCTCAATATCGAAAACGGTTTCGCGCCCAACGCTTTGCGGATGCCAAATTCGCGGGTTCTTTCCCTGACGGTAATCAACATGATGTTGCTGACGCTGACGATACCGGCAATCAATGTTCCGATACCGATAATCCAGATAAAAACCGATATTCCGTTAAAAATACCGATCGTTTGCAAGTAATTTTCCAGTTGGTTCCAGATGCCGATAGAACGGGTATCGTTGGGGTCAAAAACATGCAAACCGGATAATTTTTCCCGGAGTTGCCGTTCAAAAGTTTCATTTTCTTCTTTGGTTTCCAGTCCGTCAACAGTGAAAGCAATATCGTTTATCCCCCAGCCCTTGTTGTAGAGCGCTTGAGCCGTTGAAAAAGGGATATACGCTTTTTCTTCATTTCCCCAGCTGTCTTCTTCAAAAACGCCGATAACGGTGTATCCCAATCCGCCGGCGATGATTTGTTTACCGACCGGATTGTCGTTCTGAAACAGAACCTCTTTGATGCGCTGATTGATAACCGCTACTTTCCGGGTGTTTTTCATGTCCATCTCGTTGATGAAACGTCCCGGACTGTCTTTGATTTTTATCCCGTTGATGCGCCTGTAATCCGGATTTACGCCCATAAAATTGCAGGAAGAGCCGAATGTTTTATAGCTGACGGCGACGGTGGTTTCGATGATTCCGGTGACGGCGATTGCTTCCGGCACCTGTTTTTTAACTAAATTCAGGTCTTTTTCGTCGAGACTGATTTTCCGGTTTTCCGGGAATCCCTTGTAAGGCATGGAAGTTCTTCGTCCCCAGAACTGGAGGCTGTTTACCGAGCGACTTCCGAAATTGGACATCACCCCGTTTTTCAGTCCGTTTCCGGCAGAGAGGAGGATGCAAAACATAAATATTCCCCACGAAATGGAAAATCCGGTGAGGAACGTCCGCAATTTGTTTTTCTTGACGGTGTCGAATATTTCAGCCCAATTGTCTAAATCAAACACGATTATATGAATTATGAATTATGAGTTATGAATTATGAGTTAGTTCGGTTTTGATGGAATCAATAATTCCGTCTTTCAGGCGGATGATTTTGTCGGTAGCTTCGGCGACGCTTTGTTCGTGGGTAACGATAATCATGGTCATTCCCTCGCGGTTTACTTCGCGGAGGATTTGAATGACTTCCTCTGAGGTTTTACTGTCCAGTGCGCCGGTCGGTTCGTCGGCGAGGATGATTTGCGGCTTGGCAATCAGGGCGCGAGCGATGGCGACCCGTTGTTTTTGTCCGCCCGACAATTCGTTCGGCGCATGTTCCGCCCATTCTTTCAGTCCCATTTTGTCTAAATATTCCATGGCGATACGGTTTCTTTTTTTACGGCTAATTCCTTGATAATACAGCGGCAGCGCGACGTTTTCCATAGCGTTTTTGAAATTAATCAGGTTGAAAGACTGAAAAATAAAGCCAATCATTTGGTTACGCAGTTCGGCAGCCCGTGTTTCGCTCAGATTTTTTATCAGTTGATTGTTCAGGAAATAGTTACCGGTATCGTACGTATCCAAAATTCCCAGGATATTGAGTAAGGTGGACTTCCCGGAACCGGAAGCGCCCATAATGGAAACCATTTCGCCCCGTTTTATTTCCAGATTTATTCCTTTCAAAACGTGCAGGGAGGCGCCGTTGTGATAAGTTTTGTTTAACTGTTCCAATTTTATCATTCGTTGCGTTATTGCGTTTGTTTATTAAGACGGAGAAGTTTCTTTTTTATTACATTTGGGGTGAAAAATATCACAAAACGGTTACAAAGGTAGGTATTGTTTCGGTAGTTT
>JAISNS010000325.1 GCA_031276105.1 Dysgonamonadaceae bacterium | reverse complement strand
TAATTGATATTCAGTCTGTGACTCCGACAGGATTCAAACCTGTAACCTTCTGATCCGTAGTCAGATGCTCTATTCAGTTGAGCTACGGAGCCATTCTTTAATTTTACGGGTGCAAAGTTAGAATTATTTTTTCTATTTCGCAAATATTTTTTCGTATTTCATCGAAAAATCTGATAACAGAGCCGCTATCCCGCTTTTTTTGTTACTTTTCTTTTATAAAATTCTATTTTATACCTTAAGCTTAATGTTGTTTTTCAAGCAGTTGTATTATTTATGTTTTGCATAACTTAGAAAAACTGAGGCTTATTGTGTGTAAGACGAGAATTTTTTACTAATTTTGTCTTCATTTTAATAAAAAATCATTTTAATAAAAAATCATTATGAAGCGGTTAATATTCTTATTTATCATCGGCTTTACATTCTTAAACGTTTGGGGACAGGATGTTGCCGGCGATTGGAACGGTATTTTGAAAGTACAGAACATTCAACTGCGCTTAGTATTTCATATTCGGAAAACCGAATCAGGATACAGCGCCACTATGGACAGTCCCGACCAACAGGCAAACGGAACGCCTGTAACTTCGGTGAGTTACGAAAATGCCGTTTTGAAACTTGCTGTTGCTCATGCAAACATTGAGTATGAAGGAATCTTAGGCGCTGATGGAAATATCACCGGTACATTCCGGCAAATGGGGCATTCTTTCCCGTTGAATCTTTCTCAGCAAATCGTTGAAAAAGAGCCGTTAATAAGGCCTCAAGAACCGCTAAAACCTTATCCCTATTATGAAGAAGAGGTTGCTTTTGAACACGGAGAAGATGGCGTCAACACGATTACTTTAGCCGGCACGCTGACCTTGCCGCAAAAAGACGGCGTTTTTCCTGCTGTTGTTTTGATAAGCGGAAGCGGCGCTCACGACCGGAATGAAGAAATCATGGGACATAAACCTTTCCTCGTTTTGTCCGATTATTTGACTCGCAACGGAATTGCCGTTCTGCGTTTCGACGATCGCGGAACGGCTGCCTCCACCGGCGATTTTCAGACGGCTACCGGTTATGATTTTTCCAAAGACGTGGAAGCCGGCGTACGATACCTGCAAACCCGCAAAGAGATTAACAAAAAGAAAATCGGCTTAATCGGGCACAGCGAAGGAGGATGTATTGCCTCAATGGTTGCCGCTCGAAATAAAGACGTCGCTTTTATCGTCCTGCTGGCAGGAACCGGTTTGCGAGGCGATCAAATTCTTCTGTTACAACAGGATTTGATTGCTAAAGTTTCCGGCATTAGCGAAACCAACCGAAATCAAAGCATGAACATAAATGAAGGTTTGTTTAAACGGGTGTTGCAAGCAACCGATACGAAACAACTCAAAGCAGACTTGACCGATTATTTAAAGCAAGTCGTTCAAACTATTCCGGATGTTGCGTACAAAGAAATGTACAACGACAATTTTATCGCAACTTCCGTAAATGGAATGACAAGTCCTTGGATGCAATATTTCATCAAATACGACCCGGCTTTGGCGCTGGAGAAAGTAAAATGTCCCGTGTTGGCAATCAACGGTGAAAAAGACTTGCAAGTTCCCGCCAAGGTAAACTTGGATGCCATCAAAGCAGCATTGACCAAAGGCGGCAACAAACGGGTGACGACAAAGGAACTTCAGAGATTAAATCACCTGTTTCAGGAATGTAATACCGGCTTACCGACAGAATATGCAAACATTGAGCAAACGTTTTCTCCCGTTGCCCTGAACGAAATTCTGACGTGGATGAAGGAAAATATATTTTAGTCCGCATCCTAATTCTTTATTTTAAACTGTAAACGTACAACACGCATGTAATCCGAATAAATATTTTCCGTTGGAAATTTGTTTGTTCGGAAAATACTTTTTATCTTTGCAAAAATTTTCGAAAGAAGTTGTTGAAACAAAAGATATCAATCATGAAAAATTTCGGTTGGATCATTCTATTGAGTCTATTGCCGTTTGCGGAAAATGCTTGTACGCAGACAAATAAAAATTCAGATAAATATAATAAAACAGAAAAAAAAATGAAAACAAAACATTTAAACAAGGCAGAATTTCTGTCGAAAGTAGTGAATTACGAAGAAAATGCGAAAGAGTGGAAGTATTTGGGCGACAAGCCGGCTATTATCGATTTTTACGCTTCGTGGTGCGGGCCATGCAAAATGATAGCGCCTGTTTTGGAAGAATTGGCTGCACAATATGAGGAGAAAATCCATATCTATAAGATAGATACGGAAGAAGAACAGGAATTGGCAGCCGTGTTTAATATCCGCAGTATTCCTACTTTGCTGTTTATTCCGATGCAAGGACCACCCCAAATGGCAAGTGGAGCGATGAGCAAAGCCCAATTGGAAGAAGCCATTAAGAATGTATTACTTAATCATTGATTCCTGATGGCGCTTACTGTAATATGGAAACATTGTGTAGAATACGCGACATTTACCGTTCAATAACAGAGTTTGAAAATACGTTTCAACGCCATTACGGAATGGGACTGAACGAAGGGATGCTACTCTGTACCCTGTCGAAATCAGGCCCCTGCACGTCCGGTGAAATCGCGTCCTTTTTAGGATTGACTTGTTCCAATACGTCGAAAGTAATCGCATCTGCCGAAAAAAAGGAATTGATACAACGCACATTGGGCGACCACGATAAACGGCAAATGTATTTTAAACTCTCGAAAAAGGGAAAAGAACAACTTTCCGCTATCCGGGAGCAGGATTTGGAACTCCCGGAATTATTGAAAACGATTCTGCCGGAAAGTCATTAATTTTACGAGTAACATCAATTATGCTTGATCCGACCAGCGCTTACACGTCCGGGCCCATCACAAATTCCAAAGTTCCACCTTTTATTATATCTTGAAAATCAATATAATATTCCGTGTATGGTTTTCCGTTTAACCGGATACTTTGGATATACATGTTTTCTTTGCTGTTGTTTTTGGCTGTTATCGTAAATGTTTTTCCGTTGCCGACCCGGATAACGGCTTTATCAATCAGCGGACTGCCGAAAATGTATTTTCCTCCGGCCGGTTCTACCTGATAAAATCCCAGCGCAGATAAAATATACCAAGCCGACATTTGCCCGACATCTTCGTTTCCGCTCAAACCGTCGGGATCGGCAGAATAAAGGGTAGTCAATACTTTCCGTACTTTTTCGGCGGTTTTCCAAGATTGGCCGACATACGGATACATATAAATGATGTGATGACTCGGTTCATTGCCATGCGCATATTGTCCGATTAACCCGCTGATGTCGGGAGAGGCCTGTTCGCCCAAATCGCCTTCGACAATAAACAGGGAATCCAATTTTTCGATAAACCGCTCCCGGCTACCGAACAAGTCTGCCAAACCAAGAACATCGTGGGGAGCCAGCCATGTATATTGCCAAGCATTGCCTTCGGTGTAATCATTATCGCGGTGAACCGATTCAAACGGATTGAAAGCCGGACGGAACTGCCCTTGAGAAGAGAGTCCCCGTACAAAACCGGTAGATGAATCGAAATACCGTTTATACGATTGACTCCGGTTCAGAAAATAATCGTAATCGTCCTGCTTGCCTAATTTTTTTGCAACTTGCGCCAAACTCCAGTCGGCGATGGCGTATTCCATACATTTGGACAGGCCTTCATTTTCCTTATCGTAAGGAATATAGCCATATTCTTTCAAGTATTTCAAACCTCTTTCGTCCAGCATAGCTGATGTTTTCATTGCTTCGTAAGCCAGTTCCGTATCAAATCCGTCGAATCCTTTCAGGATCGCGTCGGCTACTACCGGAATAGCGGGATTCCCGACCATACAGTCGGTTTCGCAACCCATCAGATGCCAAACGGGCAATTTTCCTTGTTGGCGGTAAATATGAAGCATTGTGTTCACCATATCGCTGATTTTTTCGGGATGAATAAGCGTCATCAACGGATGAGCCGCCCGATAAGTATCCCAAAGCGAAAAAGTAGTATAATTGACAAAATCGCCGTTCCGGTAGATATTTCCGTCGGCGCCCCGGTAATCGCCGTTTACATCGCAGAATACGGAAGGCGCTACCATCGTGTGATACATAGCGGTGTAGAAAATTCGTTTCACGGTTTCGTTGCCGGTCTCTATTTGTATTTTATCCAAAGCCTTGTTCCATGCTTGGAAAGCTTTGTCGGCGGTTTTTCCGAAATCCCAATCCGGAAGTTCCGCCTGCATATTGAGTTTGGCATTCTCAATACCGACCGGCGAAAGCGCTACTTTGACCCGGATTTTTTCCCTGTCTTTGGTATCGAAATAAGCTAATCCATAGACTTTTCCGGCTTTCAAAGAAGAATCCTTTATCCGGTTGTTCGCTTCCGAAACCGTGAAATCTTTCAAAGGTTTTGAAAAAACGGCCGTGAAAAACACCCGCTGGTCGTTTGCCCACCCGCTCGAATAGCGGTACCCCGAAACAACCGTATCGTTTTCCCTGACGATGTAGCCTTCCACAGGTCTATCCCAGCAGGTACCGTTTTCGAGGTCGATAATTATGCAGGCATCTGTCGTTTCCGGAAAAGTATATTGATGAAAACCTACCCGTTGCGTAGCCGTCAATTCCACATCCACGTTATAACGATCCAGATGGACAGCGTAGTAACCGGGTTTTACTTTTTCGCTCGAACGGCTGAAATACGACCACATACCCGATTCGGGATTTTCCTCTTGACCGCGGTTCAATGTTACGTTTCGGGTAACGGGCATCAGCGAAATATCGCTTAAATCGCCAATTCCGGTTCCATTCAAATGCGTATGACTGAATCCGATAATGGTTGTGTCGGAAATATGATAGCCCGAACACCAATCCCATGATTGCGGAATGCTTGTCGGCCCCAATTGCACAAAACCGAAAGGGACATTGGCGCCCATGAATACATGGCCGTGTCCGCCGCTACCGATGTATTGATCAATATTTCCGGCCAAACCGGATGCTTGCTTTTTCTTTTTCTGCCATTCCGGAGCGGTGCAGGCGAAAATCCAAAAGATAATCGAAATAAGAAATAAAATTCGTTTCATCTGTATCATTTTTAAATTATAGGACAATAGTTTTATAGACTGATTTTTGCATGGTGCGACCGGTTACAACGACAAAATAGACGCCGCTATCAATTGTTAAAGACAATTTTTCCGAAATAATTGAGTCAAAGACAATTTTTCCCATAAGGTTGTTAACCCTGATATGAACCGCATCCTTTATACCATCCATATAGATTGTATGTTTTCCTGTTCCTACGGTTATAAGCGGAAGATTTCGATTATCCAATTCTTTTATGTTCAGCGTTTGACCCGGAACATAATTCAGTTTTTGATCAATCCAGTCCACCCTGTTGGCGATATAATTCTTTACGTTATTCACTTCGCCTTCATAGCTTCCGTAAATAACCGGATTCATGTGCACCGTCCGGTTCAGTATTCTCCAGCGTTTGAAATTCAACTTTTGGGACTGATCTAAATAAGCGGCATAATCGTCCACCACTTGCAACAATATTTCTTTGGAAATATTCCTGTCGCGGTAATAAGAATAAATGAATTTTAATTGGGCAAGCATATCTTCATCGGACATAATCCTTTGTAGCAATCCTTTAGCATCACCTGCCGCACTGCTGTAAGCAGACAATGAAAGCCATTCGGATTTATCGTTGACCCGGTAAGTACGGCTGTCATTTTCAAAACCCAGATCAAAATCCCATACCGGGCCGAAATCGAATTTATCATCGCCGCGCCTTTTATACATTCGGGCGCTCCAATAGGTATCGGTATTCCCGGAATATTCACCCACCAAGAAGTATTTGAGGAATGTGTCTATATAGAGGTATTTACGGAATCCGTTTTGAGGGTTGGCATAATAAGAACTATATATGGCGTCCGTCAGTTTGTTGAAATGCGCCTGAATATAATCTTCCTGTACCTTTACTATTTCGTCGCTATCGGGATATTTGATTGTTACGGGAATATTGTAACGATTGGAGGTGAATTTTTTCGGTTCATCGTTGGCATAAGCTTCTATTTCAATCATATACCCTCCTGTCAGGTTTGTGCCGGAAACGTCCGACGGAGACATTTCTTCTATATCTACCCGGTTTTCGCGTACATCAATATGATCGGAGAGTTGATAGCAGCCTTTGTAATCGCCGTTTAGAACCACATCTACCGCTTCGGCAGGGGAAGTATAAGGCATTTCAATCCGGCGGCTGAAATCGAACGCCAATATATTTCGCATCAATGTTTTATCTCCATAACTATTAATCAATGTCCAGTTTCGGGCATTCGCCGGAAGATTCAATAAGCGGTTTTTCTTGAATAATTTGATGCGGTAAGGTTTCTTGGGATGCGTCCAGCTATTATTCCCCCGTCCCCGTATTTCAAGACTATCCGAATGGATTTTCGTCCCTTCACCGGAGATAACGGTAATAATTCCTTTCACATATACTTCTTTATCGGTAATATCCGCACTGTTCACCGTATGAATGGAGACTAAAGGGAGATTGGTCAACTGCGGCAATTTCGAGTGATCTCCTTCGCCTTTATAGCCATAGAATTTTAATTCAGCCATATAACTGCTTTTTTCTTCTTCTATCGCATAAGGGAATACAAAGCGGACGTAGCGGAATCCTTTTGTACAATTGATTTTTTTTTCAGTGAGTTGGCGTTCGGCAAGTCCCGGAATGATAAACAGAGGAATCGCGTCGCCGAAATCGGGATTGTTAGCCCCTTCAAATATGCCTAATTGGAGGCGTTCCCGATAATCGGAACCGGCAACCAAATCCATTCGGGGACAATAAGCTACTTGGGTAATAACGTGTTTCTCGCCCAAATCCAGCCCAATCCAATTTCCAAAGGGAGCGCATGACATGAAATAGGTATTGACATCGTTATCAAATGCTTTAGCAACCGGATATGTTTGGTTGTTGCACCGGTCGTTAAAAATAATATTACCGGTTAATTCATTTACTGTTTGAGCTTCTAAATGAAGAGGTAAACAGAACAGCATAATCAACAAAAACAGTTTTAGAATCATAAAAAAACGAATATTACGGAATTCATCATCTTAATTTAAGTATATCGCCTTCTACCGGAACATAGTCTTCCTTTTTTTTATTTAGCTTGTACAAGCGTTTCAATTGCAAACCATAGCGTTGCGAAATGCTGTGCATGGATTCTCCGATTTTCACAACATGTTCAAAATAAGGTTTATTCGCTTTTTTCTTTTTCTTTTCCAAATAAACGATATCGCCTTTAAAAAGGGGGAAATTTTCCGGGACTTCATTGTATTTTAACAGGTCATCTTCATCAAATCCCGTATCGCCGGCAATTTTCTCAAAGCTATCATTGTTGCCGGCAATGACATAAATCAGGCCGGATGCTTTATAAACGTCCCGTTTCAGCACAACCGGTTTATATTTTGAAGATTTCCTTTTTATTTTGCCTTCCCTGTCGTAGCGGTACAATTCGTAATCTTCGATAATTTTAATTAATTTATTGGCATACGCTTTATCGGTTGCATAACCCTGCTTTTGCAAGCCGGTAGCCCAAGCCTTGTAATCGGTCGTATTCAACCGGAACAAAGGAGCATAGCGGGATCTTTCCGAGAGAAAACGCGAATGATCGAGATAAGAATCTTCCGCTTTTTTATACACTCTGAAACATTCGGCTGACGCGTCGTCATCACGGGATATGGTGGAGCCTTTCCAGTCACTGCCGCATTTGATTCCGAAATGATTATTACT
>JAISNS010000250.1 GCA_031276105.1 Dysgonamonadaceae bacterium | reverse complement strand
TTGTTCCACGTGGAACAAAAAAGAATAGGAAAATCTTTCGATTTCTACTTTTTTGTACTACTTTTGCAGTTTAATGACTTAATTCTTATGGTTTTAAATTATATTTGGATAGCATTTTTTGTGATTGCCTTTGTGGTAGGTCTTTGCAAACTGTTTTTTCTCGGCGATTTGGATATTTTCACCACGATGATGAATGCTTCATTTTCGTCCGCCAAAAGCGCTTTTGAAATTTCGTTGGGTTTGACCGGCGTTTTGTCGCTTTGGCTGGGATTTATGAAAATTGGCGAAAAAGCCGGCGTCGTCAATTTTTTGGCGCGTTTGGCGTCTCCCGTTTTTTCTCGTTTGTTTCCCGACATTCCCAAAGGCCATCCCGCTTCGGGATCGATTTTTATGAATGTCGCTGCCAACATGTTGAACCTCGACAATGCCGCCACTCCGTTGGGATTGAAGGCCATGAAAGAATTGCAGGATTTGAACAGGGACAAAAATACCGCCTCCAATCCCATGATTATGTTTTTAGTTCTCAATGCTTCCGGTCTGACCTTGCTCCCCATTACTCTGATGGTTTACCGAACACAAATGGGCGCCGCCAATCCGGCCGATATTTTTGTTCCGCTGATGATTGCCACGACTGCCGCTACCTTAATCGGCGCTTTCGTCGTTTGCCTGAAACAGCGAATTAATTTGCTGGATAAAGTTCTCCTGCAATTTTTCGGAGGAATTATTTTGCTCATTACGGCGATAATTGTTTGCGTCAAACTTTTCCCGCAGGAGAAAATTTCCGCTTATTCTTCTTTGGCCGGCAACTGTTTGCTGTTCGTCATCATCATTGCTTTTATTCTCTCCGGTCTTGTCCGGAAAGTAAACGTTTACGATGCTTTTATCGAAGGCGCTAAAGACGGTTTTAAGACTGCGGTCATGATTATCCCCTATTTGGTTGCGATGTTGGTGGGCATTGCCCTTTTTCGCGCTTCCGGCGCAATGACTTTCTTGACGGACGGCGTCGCTTACTTCGTTTCCTCTTTCGGTTTTCCGTCCGACTGGGTCAATGCTTTGCCGACGGCAATTATGAAACCCTTGAGCGGCAGCGGCGCGCGTGGAATGATGCTCGACGCCATGCAGACCTACGGCGCCGATTCGTTTGTCGGGCGTCTGTCGTGCATTTTCCAAGGCTCTACCGATACGACTTTCTATTTGGTTGCGGTTTATTATGGCGCTATCAACATTAAAAACACTCGTTACACGGTGGCGGCTTCCCTGTTGGCTGATTTGGCTGGAGTAATTGCAGCCGTTTTTACCTGTTACCTGTTTTTTGAAGTTGGATAGGCCTTTCAATTGTTTGATACGATTTCGGACGTAAATATCCGATTCTTATCCGATTCTTATTTCTTCTGTCTTTCATCTATTTTTATCGTGCTGTGTGTAATTGGGAATTTTATGCTAACTTTGTATGGCAATTTGCTACGTATTTTATGGCTATATTTTATGAATCAATCTCTGTTTCTGTTCCGAAAATGAAACGGCGGGAAACGTCGCGCTGGATTAAGCAAATAATTAATCTTTACGGGAAAAAACCGGGAAATGTCAGTTATATTTTTTGTTCGGATGAAGAAATACTGCAAATCAACCGGCAATATTTGCATCACGACTATTATACCGATATAATCACGTTTGATTACACGGAGGAGGATGCCGTTTCGGGCGATTTGTTTATTTCGCTGGACACGGTAAAATCGAACGCGGAGAAATTTGGAACGGATTATTCGGACGAATTGGCGCGGGTGATGATTCATGGCGTCTTGCATCTTTGCGGTTTGAACGATAAAACCCCGGAAGACGAAAAAACAATGCGCCTGAAAGAAGACGAAGCCTTGTTGCTTCTCAAAAGCGTTAAAGGAAGCGAAAATGAAATTTGAATACGATGTGATTGTTATCGGTGCGGGACACGCCGGCTGTGAAGCGGCGGCGGCGGCGGCTAATTTAGGCTCGAAGACTTTGCTGATAACAATGGATATGAACAAGATAGCCCAAATGAGTTGTAACCCTGCGGTCGGTGGAATTGCCAAAGGGCAGATTGTGCGCGAAATAGACGCTTTGGGCGGGCAAATGGGTCTCATTACTGACAGGACGGCCATTCAGTTCCGGATGTTGAACCGTTCCAAAGGGCCGGCAATGTGGAGTCCCCGCGCACAGAGCGATCGCGCCCGTTTTATCGAACAGTGGCGCGAAACGATAGACGCTATTCCGAACTTATATGTCTGGCAAGATACTGTAAATCAGTTAGTTATAGAAAACGGTATTGTTTTGGGAGTTCGTACAGCCTTCTCTGTTGCCTTTTATGCCCCGGCTGTCATATTGACTACTGGCACATTTTTGAACGGGCTTTTGCATATTGGGCGAACACAACTTCCGGGCGGTCGCATTTCAGAACCGGCTTCTTACGGAATAACCGAACAGTTGCGTTCCTTGGGTTTTGAGGCAAACCGAATGAAAACCGGAACGCCTGTCCGAATTGATGGCCGCAGTGTTGATTTTTCTCTCATGGAGGAACAGAAAGGCGAAAATGATTTTCATCAATTTTCTTTTCTCGACCCCTCCCCTCGACCCCTCCGCCGGTTGAGTTGTTGGGTGTTATATACCAATGAGCAAGTTCACGATGTTTTGCGGGAAGGTTTACCGGAATCGCCTTTGTACAACGGGCAGATAACCGCTATCGGGCCGCGCTACTGTCCGAGTATCGAAACGAAAATCGTTACTTTTGCCGACAAGTCGAAGCATCAATTGTTTTTAGAGCCGGAAGGCGAAAACACCTGTGAATATTACCTGAATGGCTTTTCGTCCTCTCTTCCGCTTTCCATTCAGTTGGATGCCTTGCGTAAAATTCCGGCGCTTGCAAATGTCCGCATTTATCGGTCGGGTTACGCTATCGAATACGATTTTTTTCCGCCCACCCAGTTGCTTCCAACACTTGAAACCCGGCGAATTAAGCATTTGTTTTTTGCCGGGCAAATTAACGGAACAACCGGATACGAAGAAGCCGCTTCGCAAGGCTTGATTGCCGGTATCAATGCGCATATTCGAGTGCATGGCGGCGATCCTTTCGTTTTGCGTCGCGACGAAGCCTATATCGGCGTTTTGATTGACGATTTGGTCACGAAAGGTGTGGACGAGCCTTACCGGATGTTCACTTCGCGTGCCGAATACCGGATACTTTTGCGTCAGGACGACGCCGACATGCGGTTGACCGAAAAAGCGCATGTTTTGGGCTTAGCCGATTCTTATCGCTATCGTTTGTTAAAAGAAAAGCAGACGGAAATTGAACGGATTATTTCCTTCGCCCGCAATTATTCGGTTAAAGCAAATTCCGTCAATTCAAGTTTGGAAGCGATGGGCACAACGCCTCTTCGCCATGGAACGAAGCTGGTTGATTTGATTCTTCGTCCTCAATTGGATATTGAAAAAGTAGCTTCGCTAATTCCGGCTTTTCGCGAACAGTTGGATAAAATTCCCAATCGCAAGGAGGAAATTATCGAAGCGACTGAAATTTTGATAAAATATGAAGGCTATATTGCCCGCGAGAAAATTATTGCAGAAAAAATAAATCGTTTGGAAAACATACGAATCCGCGACCGGTTTGATTACAGCGCTATTCAGTCTTTATCGACGGAAGCAAAACAAAAACTCACGAAAATTAATCCGGAAACGATTGCGCAAGCCGGACGAATACCCGGAGTATCGCCCAACGATATTAATGTATTACTCGTATTATTAGGAAGATAACACATCGAATGTTCCACGTGGAACATTTCAAGAAATATACAAACATGAATATAGAAAAATTAAAAAATGCAGTTCGCAACATCCCGGATTTTCCGATACCGGGCATTCAGTTCAAAGATGTAACGACACTATTTAAGGACTATGAACTTTTGAAAGAACTTTCGGACGGATTGTACGACCGGTACAAAGACAAAGGCGTCACGAAAGTGGTGGCCATTGAATCGCG
>JAISNS010000159.1 GCA_031276105.1 Dysgonamonadaceae bacterium | reverse complement strand
ACATTTATTTTCCGCCCGAATGGGCTTTGCAAAGCGGAGTGATGCTTACCTGGCCACATCGTGGCACCGATTGGCGCGACATGTTAGACGAAGTTGTTCCCTGTTTTGTGTCGGTTGCTAAAGAGATTATCAAGCGGGAACATTTGCTGATTGTTTCACCCTGTATCGACGAAGTCAAACATTCATTGGGTAAAATCGACGACTCTCGCATTACTTTCCGGGAAATTCCCACGAATGATACTTGGGCAAGAGACCACGGCCCGATAGCGCTTTTTGTCAATGAAATACCTCATATATTGGATTTTACTTTCAACGGGTGGGGGTTGAAATTTCCGGCTGACCGGGACAATCAAATCACTCGTCGCTTGTACGAAAGCCGGGCTTTTTCTTCGGAAGTTATTTATAAGAGTATGCTACACATAGTCTTAGAAGGCGGAAGTATCGAAATTGACGGAGCCGGAACGATGCTGACAACGGCACGCTGTTTATTGTCGGTCAACCGCAATGAATACAAAAGCCGGGAAGAGATAAGCGATTATTTCCAAATGCTTTTCGATGTCCGGCAAGTGTTGTGGCTGAATCACGGTTATCTGTCCGGCGATGATACCGACAGTCACATCGACACTTTAGCCCGGTTTTGTGATGCGGAAACCATTGCTTATGTACAATGTTCCGACACGAACGACGAGCATTACCGGGAGTTGTCGCTGATGGAAGAAGAACTCAAATCCTTCAAAACCTTGGACGGTAAGCCCTATCGTTTAATTCCTCTGCCGATGGCAGAGGCCGTTTATTGGGAAGGCGAACGTTTGCCGGCCACGTATGCGAATTTCTTGATTATCAACGACGCCGTTTTGGTACCGTTTTACGGTTCTTCCCGGGATGAGATGGCGCGGCAACAATTACAAAAAGCATTTCCGGACAGGGAAATCGTTGGAATCAACTGTTTACCGCTGATTAAACAGCACGGAAGTTTGCATTGCATCACAATGCAATTTCCACAAGGATTTATAAATTAGTATATTATAATAAAATGGAACAGATAGTCGTCGGTTTGGTTCAACAGGCCAATTCAGCTAACATTCAAGAAAACCGGAATAAATTGATTGCCGGCATCCGCGATTGCGCTTCGCAGGGTGCGCAATTGGTTATTTTACAGGAACTTCATAACAGTTTATATTTTTGTCAAGTCGAAGATCCCCGTTTATTCGATTTGGCGGAAACCGTTCCGGGTCCTTCGACGGAATTGTTCGGGCGTTTAGCCCGTGAATTAGGGATTGTTTTGGTTTTGTCGTTGTTTGAACGGCGGGCGGCCGGGTTGTATCACAATACAGCCGTTGTGATAGAGGTAGATGGAAGCATTGCCGGCAAATATCGCAAGATGCATATACCCGATGATCCGGCGTATTACGAAAAATTTTATTTTACTCCGGGCGATTTGGGTTTTCGACCTGTCGAAACTTCGGTTGGTAAATTGGGCGTTTTGGTTTGTTGGGATCAATGGTATCCCGAAGCTGCCCGCCTGATGGCATTGTCAGGCGCCGAGTTATTGATTTATCCCACAGCTATCGGTTGGGAATCGTCGGATACATCCGATGAGCAGGAACGGCAAAAAGAGGCATGGATGATTGCTCAGCGCGGTCATGCGATTTATAACGGTTTACCGGTGATAGCCGTAAACCGGGTAGGATGGGAGAGCGATCCGTCGGGACAAACGCGAGGTATTCGGTTTTGGGGTAACAGTTTTATTGCCGGTTCACAGGGAGAAATCATCGTTCAGGCTTCTTCCGAAAAAGAGGAAAATATAATCGCATCAATTGATTTGAAACGTTCGGAAGAAGTTCGGCGTTGGTGGCCTTTTTTTCGGGATCGGCGGATTGATGCTTACGGAGCGCTAACCAGCCGGTTTATAGATAAATAAACAAAAAAGCTCCGGATTTCTCGGGAGCTTTTACCTCATTGTTTCAATAATTTTTGAGGGAATTTTTTTGCGTTTTTAGCCTAAATAACTTTTCAACAAGTCGTTTTTGTTACTTGTTTTCAATCTTCTGATTGCCTTTTCTTTGATTTGCCGTACACGCTCGCGCGTTAACCCAAATTTGTCGCCAATCTCTTCCAGCGTCATTTCCTGACCTCCGATTCCGAAAAACATCTTGACAATGTCTCGTTCGCGATCGCTCAACGTAGATAAAGCACGGTTAATTTCCTTCGAAAGTGATTCGTTTATTAACGTACGATCCGACAAGGGAGCGTCTTCGTTAATCAAGACATCCAGCAAACTGTTGTCTTCGCCTTCGACAAAAGGAGCATCCACCGAAATATGACGACCCGAAACTTTAAGCGTATCCGAAATCTTGTCTACCGGAATGTCCAGTTCATTTGCGAGTTCTTCCGGAGAAGGACGCCGCTCGTGTTCCTGTTCAAACTTTGAAAAAGCTTTGGTAATCTTATTCAGAGAACCAACCTGATTCAAGGGTAAACGAACAATCCTCGACTGTTCGGCCAAGGCTTGCAAAATAGATTGCCGAATCCACCACACCGCATAGGAAATAAATTTAAAACCGCGCGTTTCATCAAATTTTTCAGCAGCTTTAATTAAACCGAGGTTGCCTTCATTAATCAAATCGGGAAGGCTTAACCCTTGGTTTTGATACTGTTTTGCTACCGAAACAACAAAACGAAGATTCGCACGAGTTAATTTTTCCAATGCAGCGCGATCGCCACGCTTAATAGCTTGAGCCAGTTCTACTTCTTCTTCTACGGTGATTAAATCTTCCCGGCCAATCTCCTGAAGATATTTATCCAAAGAAGCACTTTCGCGATTGGTAATTGATTTGGTGATTTTTAACTGTCTCATTCAAAAAATATGAGGAAATAAAAGTTCGCGAAATTAGTTATAAAAATTGACATCGTCAAATGTTTAACCTTTTTTACAAATAAATGAATAATTACATTATTATTTGCCTTAATCATCCAAATTGATGGCATAATAAGTAACTCGCCCATTTGGATATAACCCCTTAATAAACAATCCTTTCTCTTCGGGGGCATTTTTCATGATAGATTCGACCATATTTTCCAACTGTTTGGCCGATTTGATATTTTCATCATTGACAACCAGAATAATAAACCCTTCTCTTACGCCGGCTTGCCTCAACTTTCCATTTTTCAAATCAGTTACTTTGACTCCGTTTTTTATTCCTAAAACCGGACTTTCCAACGTTATATCGCTTAATGAAGCCCCTAAAACGTCTGCCACTCTTTTGCCGGTAATTGCTTCGGTCGTTCCCTGATCGTTTTTCAATTCTACCTTATACGATTTCAGTTCGTCGCCTCTTTGTATCTGTACATTAACAATATCGCCCGGATTGTAAAGGCTTATTTGCGCCCGTAGTTCCTGAAAATTATGAATTTTTCGATCATTGATTGCAACAATTACATCGCCTATTTTTATTCCGGCTTTTTCTGCCGAACTTTTAGAAGAAAATCCGGCAACATAAAGACCGTCTTTGGCTTTCACTTGTTTGTATTTATCCGGATCTTCCTCTTTCAGTACCGGTAATTCGATGATACTAACCCCTAATAAAGCTCTTTGCACAATTCCGTATTGCTTGATATCCGAAACTACTTTTTTAACAATATTGATCGGAATAGCAAAAGAATATCCGATATAATTTCCTGTTTCCGAATAAATAGCGGTATTAATACCCACCAATTCTCCTTGCGTATTCACCAAAGCGCCGCCACTATTTCCCGGATTTACAGCGGCATCGGTTTGGATGTACGATTCGATTCGTTCTTGAGTTTGGCTACGCGACCGGTTGTTATAGCCGGAAAAGAGGCTACCCCGTCCTTTCGCGCTTACGATACCTGCCGTGACCGTAGAAGTAAGGTTAAATGGATTACCCACAGCCAATACCCACTCTCCGACTTTCAAAGCCTCCGAGTCGCCGAAAGGGATAAGCGGAAAATTTTCCCCCTCGATTTTAAGCAAAGCAATATCGGTTGCTTCATCGCGTCCGATTAATTTAGCCGTATAAACCTGTTCGTCGTTTGTCGTAACTTCAATTTCATCCGCTCCTTCAATCACGTGATTATTCGTTACGATGTAGCCATCGGTCGATATAATTACCCCTGATCCAAACCCTACCTTGGGTTGTTTTTGATAATAAGGACTTTGTCCTCCAAAAAAGAATTCGAACGGATCAAAATAATTGTGTTCCCGTTGATTGGGTTTAGCAATTGATTTGATGTGCACAACCGCATGAATACTTCGTTCTGCCGCCAATGTAAAATCGGTATTTTCAGCGGCAACTGTCAATCCTACAGGATGATAGCCTGTTTGATTGAACTCTCCCTTTACTTGTTGGCTTTCATTTCTATTTAAATAAACATAAACGCCAACCGCAATGGATGCACTTAAAGCGCTAACTGACAAAAAATTTACTGCGAGTTTCCAATTAATTTTCATATATAATTATATTTTAGTTAATAACTGATAGAATTGCATTTATTTTTCATATACAAATAACGTACTAAATAGATTTATTGTGTTGGAGTTTTAACAAATTTAACCGTGTAGCAATGGAACTTAAATCAATTTAACGGAGATGTATGACAGAATTGCATTGTCCGGTAAAAATCCGTCATTTTTTGGAGAAAGGTAAATTTGCAAATTAAAAAAAAAGAAGTATCTTTGCAGTCGCAAATACAAATAAAGTTCGGGGTGTAGCTCAGCCCGGTTAGAGTACGCGTCTGGGGGGCGTGTGGTCGGACGTTCGAATCGTCTCACCCCGACTAATTGTAAAATCCGCTAAATCTGAAAGTTACAGTTTTGGCGGATTTGTATTTTAAACGTTTTCTCCGCTTTTTTTGCTATTTTTGCCGATATTATTTTGCAAAATTTTTGCAACTCTATGTACATAAAAATCATATTGGATACACGTAGCCGGAACAATACCGGCAAACATCCGGTAAAGCTATGCTTCTCCGGAGAAAAACAAGTTCCGTCCTTTTTGCAATATTTTGCAACATTCAAAGACAAGCAATCAGGGAGAACAAAAGATATTTATGCTTATACCCTTAGCAAGTTGCGACAATACGCGTCGTCAAGTCTTTTTTTGAAGACATTAATCTCGCATGGCTCCAGGGCTTTGAGAAATTTTTACAGGAAAAAGGGAACTCAGTGAATACCATCGCCATCGACTTCCGAAATATCCGAGCCGTTTACAACAATGCGATTGATAACGATGTAGTTGGCCTTCAGTATTACCCGTTTCGGAGGTTTAAAATCAAGAAAGAAGAAACCGAACATCGCGCCATCGGCGTCGATGAGTTGCGAAAAGTATTTGCGTTCGAAGGTACCGAATCGGAAAACTGGGCGCGCGACGTTGCTTAGGAGTCGTCAAAAAATAGATACATCAAATAGTTTTAGGAGGTAGAAAAAAAGATTACTTTTGCGGAAAAATATCGACGATGAATGATGAAACAATAAAGGATAGGATAAAGACAATGTTGTCATATCTTGATGAAAAACAGAGTAGAATATATCTAGCCGCAGAAGCAAAAAGTCAAGGATGGGGTGGAAAAAGTAAAATAGCTAGAATATCAGGCGTAAATCGCATGTTGATTACACGAGGCTAGAAGGAATTGGAAAACAAAGAAGGACAGGCAGAACCGGGACGAATAAGGAGGCGAGGAGCAGGCAGAAAAAAAGAAATAGACAAGCAATCAGGCTTACTGACAGCAGTTAAGCAAATAATAGAACCTCATACCATAGGAGATACTATGCAAGTGTTGTTATGGACAAGTAAAAGTGTACGCAACATACAGGAAATGTAAAAACACAGGGTTATAATGTTTCTCATGAGTTGGTACGTCAACTTTTGCAGCAATTGGGCTATAGTCTGCAAAGCAACAGAAAAACAAAAGAGGGAGGAGCACATCCAGACAGAGATATTCAATTTTGAATATATAAACAAGAAATCTCAAGAATTTATTTCAGATCAACAGCCTGTTATATCAGTTGATTGTAAAAAGAAAGAATTGGTAGGTAATTATAAAAATGAGTGAATTACAACAATTGTCCAATGACACAGAATTAGAATTACATGTTAGTCACTTACCTGCCGGAACAAGTAAATGGAACAAAATTGAACACAGATTATTTTCATATATTTCAATAAATTGGAGAGGTAAACCTTTGACTTCGCTATCCGTAATTATAGGATTGATTAATGGAACAAAAACACAAAACGGATTGACTGTGAAGGCTCAACTTGACTCCAATGTATATAAAACAGGCATTAAAATTAATGATGAAGAATTTGCGAAAA